>DATEOP010000438.1:0-5171 GCA_035274065.1 Burkholderiaceae bacterium | reverse complement strand
CTGAACGAATATCGCAAATACATCGAGAAAGACGCAGCTCTCGAGCGACGCTTTCAGAAGGTGCTTGTCGAGGAGCCGAGCGTTGAAGCGACGATCGCGATTTTGCGCGGTCTGCAGGAACGCTACGAGCTTCATCATGGCGTCGATATCACCGATCCGGCAATCATCGCAGCGGCCGAGCTATCGCATCGTTACATCACGGATCGCTTTCTTCCCGACAAGGCAATCGATCTGATCGATGAAGCTGCGGCGCGCATCAAGATGGAGATCGACTCGAAGCCGGAGGTCATGGACATACTGGATCGTCGGTTGATTCAGCTAAAGATCGAGCTCGAAGCAGTGAAGCGTGAAAAAGACGAGGCATCGGCGCGTCGAGCGGAGCTTCTCACGCAGGAGATAGCTCGACTCGAAAGGGAATACGCTGACTTAGACGAAGTCCTGCGCAGCGAAAAGGCCGCCGTACAGGGCACGCAACATATCAAGGAAGAGATCGACCGCCTGCGGTCGCAGATCGCTGAGCTGCAGCGTAAAGGCCAATACGACAAGCTCGCCGAAATTCAGTACGGGAAACTGCCGCAGCTCGAAGCGCAGCTGAGGCAGGCGGAGCAGGCGACGGGTGCATCGGCCAAAGTGCCGAATGACAAGCCGCGCCTGCTGCGCACGCAGGTCGGCGCCGAAGAAATTGCTGAGGTCGTTTCCCGGGCGACTGGAATCCCGGTGTCGAAAATGATGCAGGGCGAGCGCGAGAAGCTTCTCGGCATGGAGACGTTTCTGCACCGTCGCGTGGTCGGCCAGGACGAAGCGGTGCGGCTGGTTTCAGATGCGATTCGCCGGTCACGCGCTGGGCTTGCAGATCCGAACCGACCCTACGGTTCATTCCTGTTTCTGGGTCCGACCGGCGTCGGTAAAACCGAACTGACGAAGGCACTGGCAGAGTTCTTGTTCGATACCGAAGAGGCGCTGATTCGGATCGACATGAGCGAGTACATGGAAAAGCACTCGGTGGCACGCATGATCGGCGCACCGCCCGGCTATGTCGGTTATGACGAGGGAGGTGCGCTGACCGAAGCTGTGCGCCGCAAGCCGTACGCGGTGATCCTCTTCGACGAAGTCGAAAAGGCGCATCCGGACGTTTTCAATGTGCTGCTGCAAGTGCTTGACGACGGCCGCATGACCGACGGCCAGGGACGCACCGTCGATTTCAAGAACACCGTGATCGTGATGACGTCGAACCTGGGCTCGCATCAGATTCAACGCATGCAGGGTCAGGAGCCGATCATCATCAAGCAGGCGGTGATGGCTGAAGTACGGCAGCACTTCCGGCCGGAGTTCGTCAACCGCATCGACGAGATCGTCGTGTTCGATGCGCTGGATGCGAAGCAGATTCAGGCCATTGCACGCATTCAGTTGAATCGTCTCGAACAGCGGCTGGCTGCTCAGGAAATGAGGCTGGTGGTAAGCGACAAGGCACTGGCCGAGCTTGGCAAGGCCGGGTTCGATCCGCTCTACGGCGCCCGCCCGCTAAAACGCGCGATTCAGCAACAAGTGGAGAACCCGGTCGCCAAGCTGGTGCTGGAAGGGCGTTTCGGACCGAAGGATGCGATCACGGTTGACTTCAAGAACAACAAGTTCACATTTGACCGGACAGCGCCCTCGAAATCAGCGGCAGAGGAAAGTCTGACTGCGTAAGCACGCTGTGCAGCGCGGTCAGGCAATGAACCGGCCGTCGCACATCGTTCATGATTTACGCCCGCATCGAGCGAGCGGAGTTGCGGTGCACAGGAAAGTACGCGCTCTGCTCGCTCCATACCTGCATGTCAGCAGCACGCCGTGTCAGTCGGCCGACCGCAGCGGGCTGACGCTGCCGTTGATGAACTGCCGCAGTTGGAGGCGGCGGTGTCGGATCGCTCGCGCTTGTCCGCACTGAAGAATTCCATCTGCTCTAGCGTGTGGTAGGTCTCCCACGCGATGCCCTGCGGGTCGGTATACCAGTACTTGTTTCCGCGCGCATAGCAGCAACTGACATTCTTTTCCGCTGCTGCCTCCAGATCCGCGCGCTCTGCATTGGCGCGCAGCAGCTCGAGCTCTTCATCGGAGTCCACCTGGAGTCCAAGGTGATTGACGCCGGCGCTGCCTCCCCGCTGCGAGATAGCGAAATTAATGCGCGGATCCTCAACCATCCACTTCGCGTAATCGGACTTGGTAACGCTAGGTTCGGCGTTAAACAGAGCGGAGTAGAAGCGAATGCTCGATGCAAGATCCTTGACCGCAACATGTACATGAAAGCGCTTCATGCGATTTCCTTTCGACGAGTTTTACGTGCGTTCATTCGCGGTGAACAGGTGATGGGCTTGCAGGACCCACCGTCATTGGCGCAGCAGTTGTCGGTCAAGTAGCCAAGCAAGCGGTTCATCTCCGCAAAATTGGCCGAATAAAAAATGAACCGCCCGTCCTGCCGCGCCGACACCAGCCTCGCGTGCGAGAGCTCCTTCAAGTGAAACGACAAAGTGGCAGGGGAGACGTCCAGGTGCTCCGCAATCTCGCCTGCCGCGAGTCCGCTCGCGCCCTGTTGCACGAGCTGCCGGAATACCTCCAGCCGTGTCTCCTGCGCCAGCGCCGCGAGAGCGCGAACCGCATCTGTCGTTTTCATATTTAGATGATTATCGAAATATATGACGTTGTCAAGTCCGTCATTTGCGCGCCTTACGGGAATTCTTCAATCCGAGGCAGCTCCGCACATACCGCTAGCGCGTGCAAAGCGAAGCCGCAGGCGGCTAGCAGCACAACTCTGCTGCGCGCAATTAACGATCGTCTCATCGATGCTTGCTGCACATCCGCCTCGAGTATCCGAAAGTCAAACGAGCAGTTCGGACCTTTAAAGCGCTTCAACGGCTGATTGATAGACCGTGGGAGCCTCGGCACTTTTCATCACACTACTGCGCAAGTCTCGAACCAGGCCGTCTTTCAAGCCGTAGACCCAGCCGTGGACCATCAACTCCTGCCCGCGGTCCCAGGCATCACGCACGATTGTCGTTTGGCAAACGTTTGCCACCTGTTCGATCACGTTAAGTTCGCACAGTAGATCGACTCGCTGCGTTGTATCCGCAACTGCGGCGATCCTGCGATCGTGTTTGGCGTGAACGTCCTGAACGTGCCGCAGCCAGTTGTCGGCCAGACCTACGCGTTGATTCTGCAGGGCGGCCGCGACTCCGCTGCATCCGTAATGGCCGCACACGATGATGTGCTCGATGTTAAGAACGTCGACGGCAAACTGCATCACCGAAAGGCAGTTCAAATCGGTATGTACAACGACATTGGCGATGTTGCGATGAACGAAGAGCTCGCCCGGCAGCAAGCCGACGATATCGTTTGCCGGAACACGGCTGTCAGCGCAGCCGATCCACAAGTAGCGCGGCCGCTGCTGTTTCGACAGTCTCGAGAAAAAGTCCGGATCACGTCGACGGATGCCTTCTGACCACTCGCGATTGTTGTCAATAAGGTGCGACAGTGAACGTATGCTGGCCATCGACTACGCAGCCTGTGCGACGGGCTTCGTTTGCGTCTGCCCATCGGCATACCTGGCAAACCGCTTCGAATCGTTGCCATGTACCGGCCCCGTATCCGGCCATGGCCAGCCGCCAAATCGGGTGCGGCTGTAGTCGGCGAAAGCCTGCGTAATTTCCTGCGGACTATTCATCACGAAGGGTCCGGATTGCACCACAGTCTCGTTGATAGGCCGGCCTTGCAGCAACAGGAATTCACTGTCGTCATCGCCGTTGATCAGTTCAAGTGACCGCGTTGGACGTAGCTCCAGCGCCGCGTGCCCGGTGATTTGTTCGCCCGCTATGCTGACGCGTGATCCGCTGAAGAAGTAAAGATTTCTGCGCGTCGCCGCGTTGGCAGCCGCAGGTAGCGTCCACCGAGAATTGGGTGCCATCTTGATCGTCCATATCGCTACGTCTGACGTCGCTACGGCAGCCCACGAATGCGGCGGCGGCAGAGGTGAATTCGCACCTTGCGCGGCAGGCAGCTGGCCGGCAATAACCGCAACTTCGGTCCTGCGACCCTGCGCGTCCATGGAAATATGATGGGGAATATCTTCCGACCAAAACATCGTGAAGTGAGGCTCGGCCATTTTTTCGGAAGCGGGCAGATTCAACCAGATCTGAAACAGCTCGAGCGGATTTTCTTTATCGGTTCGTAGCAGTGGAAACATCTCGGAGTGCACAATCCCGCGGCCGGCAGTCAGCCACTGCACGTCGCCGTTACCGAAGCGGGCGGCAGCACCGAGTGAATCGGCGTGGTCGATGAACCCCTTGCGAACGATCGTCACCGTTTCGAATCCACGGTGTGGATGCGATGGAAATCCAGGTACGGCGTGGCCGTGATACATACGCCAACCATCCTTGCCGGCGAAGTCCTGTCCGATGTCACGACCCGCGAGCGACGCGGCAGGGCCCAGCCGGCCATTGCCACGCGGATACGCGTCGTCGTGATGAACACACAACAAAAAAGGATCGACCGTATCCCATGTAAATCCAAGGGGACGCTGCTGAATGATCGCACTCATGTCCATGCCTAATCCAAAGAGTAATTCAATATCACAGCATTGACGGCTTCAACGCGAGGCGCTTGAGGCCGACGAACGTACAGCTTTACTATCTTGCAGAACACAGGGAGATGTAATGGCCTCAATCGATGCTCGTCTTATCAGCCAGCTACTCAGCGTGTCGACACCCAATGTTTCAGACGCGCTCGACCGTCTTGGAATCGAGGGTGCGCCGCAGGGCATTCTGCCAATCTACAACTGTCCGAAGATTGCCGGACCTGCCGCTACTTTGAAGTTGGTCCCAAACGGCAAAGCGCAAGAGTCAACTGTATTGGGCACGCTGCGCGCGATCGTCAAGGGAGGCGCCGGGTCAGTTCTCGTGATCGATGCGTCGGAGAATCCCAAGGTGAATGCCTATGGGGGTGTGGCAGGCGCGACGTCGAAGCACAACGGCTTGGTCGGCTGCGTCACTGACGGTGTCGTCCGTGACGTTGACGAGTACAAGGGTTACGGCATGCCGGTTTATGGCAGGGGGATCGCACAGCAGTCGGTGCGCGGCCGCTCATCGTGCGCGGGCTATGGAATCGAAGTCAAGCTTGGTGGCATTCCGGTGCGGCCCGGC
>DATEOP010000437.1:0-3782 GCA_035274065.1 Burkholderiaceae bacterium | reverse complement strand
AAATATCCGCGGGAGTCGGCACGACGTTGTAGTCGCCGGCCAGCACGACGGGAACGCCGGTGCCGATCAGGCCGCCGGCGTGCACGATCAGCCTATCGAGCCACGAAAGTTTGTATTCGAATTTCGGCCCGGGTTGTGGATTGCCGTTCGGCGCATAGATGCACGCAATCAATACACCATCGATGGCCGCTTCAAGATAGCGGCTTTGAGTATCCGACGCGTCGCCGGGCAACGTTCGATGTGTAACGACCGGCGTGGTCTCGCGCGCCAAAATGGCGACGCCATTCCACGTGCGCTGCCCGCACCATGCGGCGCCGTAGCCCGCAGCCTTGATCGGCTCGATCGGAAATTCGCGGTCAGCCGCCTTCAATTCTTGCAAACAAGCGACGTCCGGCTTTGCAGCGGCAAGCCACGCCAACAGATTGGATAGCCGACGGTTGATGTTGTTGATATTGAAGGTTGCGATTTTCATCTGACGGACGAAGTCACTGAAATGCGCGGCGGCCCTTAACGCAGTAGTGAGTACTGCCTCATGCCTGGTTGGGAATGCTGCATCCCTGGCCGATAAACGGTAGTGAATCTAGGCGAGGGTTGGCACTGTTCCTGATTGTCACTCCGTGAATCGTAAGGGCAGTTGACCGACAACCAAGGAGAAGTGCGATGCTTTTCAAACCAAGGATGAGTGCTGCTATTGAGGATTGGATCACCCCCGCCCAAGTGGAGGTCGTGAAAGTAGCGCCGCCGACCGAACAACTCGAGCGCATTCAACAGCGCGCCAGGGAGCTGCGCGAAGCGATGGGGCCACGTTATCTCTGCCATGAAAAAAACCGTGTGCGGCGCCTGGACGGGCGGTCATACCGGCCGCGGGGCAGCAACGGCGGCAACGTGCGCGCGATAAAACGCGCCGCGTAAGCGCGTATGCTGTGCGCGAAAGAGCCGCGTCAGCCGAAGAATAGGCGACTCACGCGGCTCGAGCCCGGCATATGAAGATTAGTCAGAAGATCTGGTTGTGTGCCTTGAGCGCGATGCTGCTCGGCGCTTGCGCGTCGCAACCCAGCGACAGCGAGCAGAGCGCCTCTTTGATGGCGGGCAGCGTGGTGCCTAAAGAAAGTGTCGCGGCTGAAAGGTGCCCCGAGTGGTATCTGATGCGTGAGTCACAACAGGGCGCCTTTCACCGCACGATCGTTTGTTAGCACGGCGGCTCGCGCAAACCTCAGGCCCTGGCGGAGCGACCGGCCGCTCCAGATGCCTTAGCCGTATGCGTCGCAATCGCATCCATTAGCGGCGGCGACAGACAGTCATACGGTTCTAACCCCAGCTCCTTCAGCCTTGATCTAACGGCCCCCATGTTGGCCGGGTCGAACCCCGATTCGATAATCGACGAGACGAATGCGGCGAATTCTGGCGGGGCCCAGCCGCGATCGCTCGAAAGCTCGGTATGGATGAAGTCCAGACCGAAAAATGGATGGTTCTTGTTTTCGATACGTCCGAACATATGCACGCCGCAACCCGTGCACGCGTGCCGTTTGATGGTTGCCGTTTCGTCGACGACTTTCAGCTTGTCCTGATTCGCCGTGACGTTGACCTTGTCGCGCGCTACGACCGCAACCTGCGAAAACACCGAGCCTGCCGGCTTCCAGCATTTCGTGCAGCCGCACACATGGTTGTGCGCCACCTGGCCGCCGATCGAAACCGTCACCTTTTTATCCGAGCAGTGACATGACAGGGTGCCGCCGCTGAACCCGGTGGCGGCGGGCTTAATTCCTTGATCGACCTGTGGATGGATGGCGACCGGCTTGGCCATTTTTGACTCTCCTTTCGTGCGAAGAAGCGAGGGAGCGATGCTGCTCCCTCGCGCGCCGAAAGTCGACTGCCTACTTCACCGCAAAGCAATACAACAGGCCATCGCCACCGGTGGGGGGAATCGTCTCCTGACTGCAGCCCAGCGTCGGGTGTGAGGAATTCCAGGAGGTTGCCCACGAATTATTAATGGGGCCTGCGCGATCATGATGTCCGACCATTGCCGCGCCTTCCTTACTGCTCTTGGTCCAGTTTCCGCAGGTCATGTCCGGAAATGGTGGTCCCGCAAAAGCGGTGCCGTCGGGCCGCGAACCGGTAAGAATGTCGTGCTTAACCGGTTTCTCCGTGCGGCCGTTAACGATTGAACCTTTTTCATCCAAAGCCGTTTCCTTCGTTAGCTTGCTGTCGGCCGAGTGCAATTCTTCAACATTGTTCGCGATCACCACGCCCTTAGCGTTGTGCCACGGTCCACTGCCAATCCGATCACGTGCATTGACGAACTTCGGGTCGCTCAGCGCTGGAGCCTGCGTGCTGAGGTAAGCACGCCATGTGCGGTTGCCCGCACCGGCAGCCTTGGCAAGCGATTGGCAGTGTTGATCCGCCCCTTCGAGCCCGCCCAAATCCCCGCCCTTACCAAGGCCAACGCTCGTTACGAAGAAGGTCATGTCCCTGCCGGCGTTCGCCTGCGGTGACTGCAAGGTGGAACAGCTAAGCAGACTCAGTGCACCGGTGCCAACCAATAACGTGTTTTGGATTGCTTTGTACATAAGTTCTCCTGTCCGATCGGTTCTGGATTCTTATTTCTGTTGGGGATTGCTCAGCCTTCATCACAATGAACGCTCCCGCGGCTAATACTTTCCCCAGAGCACAAAGCGTGCGATGCCCGCAGCCACTTCAGCTTCCTGACCGACAAAGCCGTGGGGCGACCGACCCTCGCACGCGTCGGTTGACGATTCTCCCAGCGCACTCCCGGGCCCGCCGCTCACTGTCACGATCTCCTTACGAGCGCTGCTGGTGCGCGCTGTGATATTTCCGATTAATTTGGCCGGTGATCGGATGCAGGTGTCTGCGGCGTGGCCGATGACAAGCAACGGAACCGTGATCGCCTCGAGCTTCAGATCGAACACAGATTGCGCCACCCACGACTTTCTCGCTCCGATCTGACCTGCAGTGACTGGCGACGTGAGCACGACACCGTCGGGCGCGGCCGGTCCCGTCAGGCGTGACGCCGCGTTGACCGCGGAGATTGCACCGCGGCTCGTGCCCGCGAGCCAGGCTGCTGCCTTCGTCCTTGCCTGTATGTCCGCGATGATCTTCCCGATATCTTCGGCGTGCTGCGCGTGAGTGCGAAAGCCTTCGAGTCCATCGACGCCGTGATGAGTCGATGGTGCATCAACCAATACCGTAAAGAAACCCGCCGCACGAAAGTATGCGATCGATCGCACCAGTGAGTTGCCTCTGAGCGATCTGGCGCAGCCTGCATCGTCGAGATTCAGGTATCCGTTACCGCCGACGAGCAGGACCAGCGCGACCGCCGCATTCGGCGCGGTCGTGGGCGGCGCGAGCGAATAGCGTGTCGTGCTGCCGTCATGCGTATCAACCGTGATTACTTCGCCGCAACGCACCGATTGGCCGGGTTGCGCCAAGGCGACCGGAGTACCGATCAACAGAAGGCACAATGCGAAGAGCCTATCCATTGCGGTCGCTCAGGAAGCTACAACGATTGCTCAGCTGCTGCGCATTCTTCGCGAAGCTTGATAAACGCCCAATTTGCTGCCTGCCTGAGATCCTCTGAGTCGACGCAGGTAATCGGGCTTACTGCTCCGTACTCGGCCCGATCATCTGCTGCTTGTTGCATCAGAACCGGCATCTGTCGAGTAACTTCCTTTAGCCGCAGGACAGCGAAAACCGCATTTCCGGTCGGAAGCTCGTGCAGGGAGACATTGGCGAACGCCTCGTGGAGGCCGTGCAGGTCATTCGAA
>DATEOP010000436.1:0-3194 GCA_035274065.1 Burkholderiaceae bacterium | reverse complement strand
TCGCGGTGATCGACTCGGCGTTCGCGAGCTATCGAGGTATTGCCCGAGACGCGACCGCGGGTGGCCCGCTCGCTCCGGTCGCCGCGATGACGACTGGGTTGTTGCCGGGACCTGATAAAGATCCGATTATTGCGCTGAAGTCCATTCGCGTGCCACTGATCTTCGTGCATGGCAAGAAAGACTCGATCATCGACGCAGCCAACAGCGAACGGCTGCACAAGGCGGCACCCGGCTCGCGACATTGGTCGGTGCCAGATGCAATGCACATCATGGCGCTTGCGCAGCCGGGTTCATGGCGCGAAAAGCTCGTGCAGGCGCTCGACGAAGCAGTGCGCTGATGCAGCCGCAGGGGGGTGATAACTACCGAAGGTTGCCGGTATGGCCCAACGAATAACGTCCGGGCTGCGGCCACACTGTCAACCCGTGCGGCTCTTTGCCGACAGGGATTTTCTGCACTCGGCCCGTCGCCGTATCGATCGCGTACACCACATCATCAAATCGGCCGGATAACCAGAGCGTCTTTCCATCGGCGCTGACGTTTCCCATGTCGGGGCTGCCGCCACCTGGAATCGGCCACGTCTTTTCGACTTTGCGGGTAGCGAAGTCGATCACCGACACGCTGCCTTCCTTGCCGGCGCGCGGACCATAGACCTTGTGTGAACCGCGATTGGCGACGAAAAGCTTGCTGCCATCGCGGCTCGGATAGATGCCGTGCGTGCCGACGCCCGTGTTGATGAACTCCGACTCGACAAATTTCTCGCCGTCGATCACGTGCACACCGTCCGCGTGCATGTCGGCAACGTAAAAGAGCTTCCCGTCCGGCGAAATGCGAATGTCCTGCGGCATGCCACCTCTGGAGAGCTTCAGATATCCGATGACCTTGCGATTGACCAGGTCGATCTTCGCAAGCTTGCCCGTGAACTCGCAGGTAAAGATCGCATAGCGGCCATCGATCGAAAAGTCCGCGTGATTGACGCCGCCGCACTCGGGAACTGACAACGAAGCTTGCATCTTCATCGTTTGCGCATCGCGAAAGTCGAGACGCTTGCGGGCTTCGGCGACGATGATCGCAAAGCGCCCATCGGGACTGAAATACATGTTGTACGGATCGTCAACTGCGATCGACTTTCCTGGCTTGCCGGTGACCGGATCGATCGGCGTCAACGTGCCATCGGTGCGGCCCTCGGCGTTGTTCGCGACCCAAAGTGTCTTCAGATCCCATGATGGAACGACGTGCTGCGGATTGCGCCCGACCGGAAACTTGTCAACCACCTTCATCGTTGCCGGGTCGATCACGTACACATCGTTCGATTGGCGATTTGGTACGTACACGCGCGTCAGCGCGTTCGCAACGGCCGGACTGAGCTTGCCCGTTGCGGTTTCGCTATAAAGATTTGTCGCATCGACAACCGGGGGCATGCCGGAGGGTGTGCTGTCGGTGACGGGTTGTGCCGCTATACCGCTCGACCACACGGCCAGCGCGAAAATGATTAAGCCATCACGCATCGATCTTCCTGAACGTTCCTTTTTGAATGGCGCGAATCGTAAGCTATAGCGTTCATGCCGCACGGCCGTTGACAGCGTGCTCGCGACGATTCGGTAGCAATTCACCGCGCACGCAGATCGCCTCGACGAGTTCCACTACGCCGCCGCCGGTCGTTGACACCGTTTTCAGCACCGGCCGCTTGGTGTCGGCTCCGCGCCGTGCAGGAACCGAAAGCAAATCGCGCGCGGTGCTATCGGCGCCCGGCAAATCAGCTTTGTTCACGACCAGGATGTCGGCAATCTCAAGCACGCCGGCCTTCAGCGCCTGAACCTCGTCGCCGAGGCCGGGCGGATATACGACGACGCGCGTTCGAGCGAGCTTGGCAATGGCCACGTCCGATTGACCGGCGCCGACGGTCTCAACCAGAATCAGCTCGAAGCCTGCCGCATCGAGCACGTCCACAACCTGCGCAGTTGCACTCGACAATCCGCCGGCGTGTCCGCGCGACGCAAGCGAGCGTATGAATACGCGGGCATCCGCCTGGTGTTCGGCCATGCGGATGCGATCGCCGAGCACCGCGCCACCGCTGAACGGACTCGAAGGGTCGATCGCTACAACTGCAACCGTATGCCCGCGCTTAAGCAACTCGCCGATGAGCGCGTTGACGAGGGTCGACTTCCCTGCGCCCGCCGGTCCGGTGATGCCGACAACATGAGCGCGCCCCAGATGCGCTGCCAACCTGCCGAGCAGTTGCGCGGCACGCTCGGGTTCGTTTTCGATCGTCGTGATCGCACGCGCAATCGTGCGGCGGTCTCCCGCAACAATGCGTTGCACCCATTCCACTTCGGCAGCCTGCTAGACAATCGCCAGCGGCTGTCCAAAGCCCAGCTCGCGTCGCAGCACTGCGCACACTTCGCCGTGCGTCGCGCCGACCCCCATCGCATCAACGATGCTTGCCATCACGTTCGCAGTGCCTTGAGCGCTACGAGCAACGGCATCGAGTGCCCGAACGGTGTCGGAATTCGATCGGTTGCGCTTGAAGGCTTTTAGACGGGCGATCTGCTCGTCAATTGCTGCTCGGTCGGGATAGCGCTGAGAGCGATATTCGTGCGGATCCTCCTCGACCTGGTACGCGTTGACTCCAACGATTGTCTGCTCGCCGCTTTCGATTTTCGATTGGTGTGCGAGCGCTGATTCGCCGATCATTCGCTGCACGAGTCCGTCTTCGACCGCCTTGAACATGCCGCCTGCTGCGTCGATCCGCGCAATTACCGCTTCTATTTCAGCCTGCATGCGATCGGTCAGCGACTCAACGTAATACGACCCACCCAACGGATCGATGACGTCAGTCAGTTGCGCTTCCTCACGCAGGATGTTTTGCGTTGCAATTGCTATCCGCGCCGCCTCTGCGCCCGGTACCGAAAGCGCCTCGTCATAGCCGTCGGTGTGCAGCGACTGCAAGCCACCGAAGATGCCCGCCATCGCCTGCGTCGTAACGCGCGCGATGTTGTTCAGCGGCTGCTGCCGCGTCAGATCGGCACCGGATGTTTGTCCATGAAACTTGAAGCGCCACGATTTCGGATCTTTCGCGCCAAGACGCTCGCGCGCGAGGCGCGCCCATAGACGTCGGCCTGCGCGGAACTTTGCAATCTCCTCAAAGAAACTGATCGAGATGTCGAAGAAAAACGTGAAGCGAGGCAGAAAGCGA
>DATEOP010000435.1:0-4109 GCA_035274065.1 Burkholderiaceae bacterium | reverse complement strand
TCTGATCCGTGACGGGCGCTTCGTTCGTCCAACGCTAGGCGTCGAGGCGGCGCCGGCTGGCGTTGGAAAACCGCTCGGTCTGCCCGACGGGGTGGTTGTGGTCGGCGTTGTCCCGGGTAGCGCAGCCGCGGCTGCAGGTGTCCGTCCGTTCACGCGCGCTGCTGATGGTTCTCTTGTCGTTGGCGACGTCATCACTGCTGTCAACGGTGAAAAGGTGAAAAGCCTCGATAACCTGCTCGAGGCGCTCGAGCGACATCAGCCTGGCGATGTTGTGAAGCTCGGGATTTGGCGCGGAGGATCGGCAGCTGAAGTGCCGGCAAAGCTGGGCAAACCGGAATAGGAAGCGGCGTGCGGCTGTTCGCGCGTGATCACCAAGCCGCGCCGTAGCGTCTTGCGCTGAATACGATCGCATGCTGATCCGCTTTATGCGAATTGCGTGCGTAACGCTTGTTTCAGGACTGATCGTCATCGTGCTGACCGCCTGTATCGAGCGCATGTTCTTTTATCCGGATTCGGTGACGTACACCACGCCGGCGCAAATTGGCGTGCGTGCCGACGATGTGCAGATCGTCGCGGTCGACGGATCGCGTTTGCATGGCTGGTTCTTGCCGACCGTGGGCAAGGCGAAGGGCACGGTGCTGCACCTGCATGGCAACGCCGCCAACATCAGTAACCATCTGCCACTGGTCTCCTGGCTTCCCGCTCACGGTTACAACGTCCTGATGGTCGATTACCGTGGGTTCGGACGGTCGCAGGGTAAGCCGTCGTTGGACGGAATTGTCGATGACGCTGCCGCAGCGCTTGCCCACCTGCGCGCGCGTACCGACGTCGATCCGAAACATCTGATCGTGCTTGGCCAAAGCATAGGCGGCGCAACTGCATTGAGATTGTTGGCGCGCGATGCCAGCGGTGTGCGACTCGCGGTGATCGACTCGGCGTTCGCGAGCTATCGAGGTATTGCCCGAGACGCGACCGCGGGTGGCCCGCTCGCTCCGGTCGCCGCGATGACGACTGGATTGTTGCCGGGACCTGATAAAGATCCGATTACTGCGCTGAAGTCCATTCGCGTGCCACTGATCTTCGTGCATGGCAAGAAAGACTCAATCATCGACGCAGCCAACAGCGAACGGCTGCACGAGGCGGCACCCGGCTCGCGACATTGGTCGGTGCCAGATGCAATGCACATCATGGCGCTTGCGCAACCGGGTTCATGGCGCGAAAAGCTCGTGCAGGCGCTCGACGAAGCAGTGCGCTGATTCAGCCGCAGCGGGCGATAACTACCGAAGGTTGCCGGTATGGCCCAACGAATAACGTCCGGGCTGTGGCCACACTGTCAGCCCGTGCGGCTCTTTGCCGACGGGAATTTTCTGCACCCCGCCCGTAGTCGTATCGATGGCGTACACCACGTCATCAAATCGGCCCGATAACCAGAGCGTCTTTCCATCGGCGCTGACGTTTCCCATGTCGGGGCTGCCGCCACCCGGAATCGGCCATGTCTTTTCGACTTTGCGCGTAGCGAAGTCGATCACCGACACGCTGCCTTCCTTCCCGGCGCGCGGACCGTAGACCTTGTGTGAACCGCGATTGGCGACGTACAGCTTGCTGCCATCGCGGCTCGGATAGATGCCGTGAGTGCCGACGCCGGTTTTGATGAACTCCGACTCGACAAACTTCTCGCCGTCGATCACGTGCACTCCGTCCGCGTGCATGTCGGCAACGTAAAAGAGCTTCCCGTCCGGCGAGATACGAATGTCCTGCGGCATGCCACCTCTGGAGAGCTTCAGGTATCCGATGACCTTGCGATTGACCAGGTCGACCTTCGCAAGCTTGCCCGTGAACTCGCAGGTAAAGATCGCATAGCGGCCATCGATCGAAAAGTCCGCGTGATTGACGCCGCCGCATTCGGGGACTGACAACGAACCTTGCATCTTCATCGTTTGCGCGTCGCGAAAATCGAGACGCTTGCGGGCTTCGGCGACGATGATCGCGAAGCGGCCATCGGGACTGAAATACATGTTGTAGGGATCGTCGACTGCGATCGACTTTCCTCGCTTGCCGGTGACCGGATCGATCGGCGTCAACGTGCCATCGGTGCGACCCTCGGCGTTGTTCGCGACCCAAAGTGTCTTCAGATCCCATGATGGAACGACGTGCTGCGGATTGCGCCCGACCGGAAACTTGTCGACCACCTTCATCGTTGCCGGATCGATCACGTAGACATCGTTCGATTGGCGATTTGGTACGTACACGCGCGTCAGCGCGTTCGCAACGGCCGGACTGAGCTTGCCCGTTGCGGTTTCGCTGTAAAGATTTTTCGCATCGACAACCGAGGGCATGCCGGAGGTTGTGCTGTCGGTGACGGGTTGTGCCGCTATAACGCTCGACCACACGGCCAGCGCGAAAATGATTAAGCCATCACGCATCGATCTTCCTGAACCTCTTTTTGAATGGCGCGAATCGTAAGCCATAGCGTTCATGCCGCACGGCCGTTGACAGCGTGCTCGCGACAATTCGGTAGCAATTCACCGCGCACGCAGATCGCCTCGACGAGTTCAACTACGCCGCGGCCGGTCGTTGACACCGTTTTCAGCACCGGCCGCTTGGTGTCGGCTCCGCGCCGTGCAGGAACCGAGAGCAAATCGCGCGCGGCGCTATCGGCCCCTGGCAAATCAGCCTTATTCACCACCAGAATGTCGGCAATCTCAAGCACGCCCGCCTTCAGCGCCTGAACCTCGTCGCCGAGGCCGGGCGGATATACGACGACGCGCGTTCGAGCGAGCTTGGCAATGGCAACATCCGATTGGCCGGCGCCGACGGTCTCAACCAGAATCAGCTCGAAGCCTGCTGCATCGAGAACGTCCACAACTTGCGCAGTTGCACGCGATAGTCCGCCGGCGTGTCCGCGTGACGCAAGCGAGCGTATGAATACGCGGGCATCCGCCTGATGCTCGGCCATGCGAATGCGGTCGCCGAGCACCGCGCCACCGCTGAACGGACTCGAAGGGTCGATCGCTACGACTGCAACCGTATGCCCGCGCTTCAGCAACTCGCCAACGAGCGCGTTGACGAGCGTCGACTTGCCTGCGCCTGCCGGTCCGGTGATGCCGACAACATGAGCACGCCCCAGATGCGCTGCTAACGTGCCGAGCAGTTGTGCTGCACGCTCGGGTTCGTTTTCGATCGTCGTGATCGCGCGCGCAATCGTGCGGCGGTCTCCCGCAACAATGCGTTGCACCCATTCCACTTCGGCAGCCTGCTAGAGAATCGCCAGCGGCTGTCCAAAGCCCAGCTCGCGTCGCAGTACCGCGCACACCTCGCCGTGCGTCGCGCCAACCCCCATCGCATCGACGATGCTTGCCATCACGTTCGCAGTGCCTTGAGCGCTACGCGCGACGGCATCGAGTGCGTGGGCGGTGTCGGAGGCCGATCGGTTGCGCTTGAACGCCTTTAGACGGGCGACCTGCTCGTCGATTGCTGCTCGGTCGGGATAGCGCTGAGAGCGATATTCGTGCGGATCCTCCTCGACCTGGTACGCGTTGACTCCGACGATTGTCTGCTCGCCGCTTTCGATTTTCGATTGGTGTGCGAGCGCTGATTCGCCGATCATTCGCTGCACGAGTCCGTCTGCGACCGCCTTGAACATACCGCCTGCTGTGTCGATCCGCGCAATTACCGCTTCTATTTCAGCCTGCATGCGATCGGTCAGCGTCTCGACGTAGTACGACCCCCCCAGCGGGTCGATGACGTCAGTCAGTTGCGCTTCCTCACGCAGGATGTTTTGCGTTGCAATTGCTATCCGCGCCGCCTCTGCGCCCGGTACCGACAGCGCCTCGTCATAGCCGTCGGTGTGCAGCGACTGCAAGCCGCCGAAGATGCCCGCCATCGCCTGCGCCGTAACGCGCGCGATGTTGTTCAGCGGCTGCTGTCGCGTCAGATCCGCACCCGATGTTTGTCCATGAAACTTGAAACGCCACGATTTCGGATCTTTCGCGCCAAGACGCTCGCGCGCGAGGCGCGCCCATAGACGTCGGCCTGCGCGGAACTTTGCAATCTCCTCAAAGAAACTGATCGAGATGTCGAAGAAAAACGTGAAGCGAGGCAGAAAGCGA
>DATEOP010000434.1:0-2045 GCA_035274065.1 Burkholderiaceae bacterium | reverse complement strand
TGGGCGCAAGCCGATGTCGTTATTCGGCTTACAGCGTACCTGTTGCTGACCATGTCGGTCGCAAGCTGGTTCCTGATCGTGTGGAAGACATGGGCGTGGCTGCGTGTGCGCCGCGCATCGAAGCAGCTCGAAAACTTCTGGGGTGCGAGTTCGGTCGAATCGGCGGTTGCACAGCTGAAGCCACATGATCGCGAAAATATTTTTGTTCCGCTTGCAAGTGGTGCAGCCGGAGCTGCGACTCATCCGGCATCCGAAGGCAGCCTGGCAGCACAGATTGATCGCTCCGAGCTGATCACTCGCGCTTTGCGCCAGCGCATCAACGAAGCAGCCGGCAAGCTCGAATCGGGACTGACCATTCTCGCGTCGGTGGGCAGCACGGCACCGTTCGTTGGATTGTTTGGCACCGTGTGGGGCATCTATCACGCCCTGATCAATATTGCGCGATCAGGTCAGATTGCGATCGATAAAGTGGCCGGGCCAGTCGGTGAAGCGCTGATCATGACTGCGGTTGGGCTAGCGGTCGCCATTCCGGCAGTGCTTGCCTACAACGCGTTTACACGCGTCAATCGTGTCGTGCTTGGCCAGCTCGACGGCTTCGCGCATGATCTGCACGCGACATTGACGATGGGCTCCAGACTTCCCGCCGAAGCATGAGGACTAACCGCGTGGCACGAAGGCCGTCGCGTGGCACTTGCGTCAAAAAATCGTCTGTCTTCGCCGGCGATTTTTTGCTAACTCATCGGACAAAAGTAGGTTTGTACTTTTGTCTGTTCTTCTAATGGCATTTGGCGGGTTCGAGCGACACAGCGGCCCGTCGCTGCCGATGTCCGAGATTAATGTCACACCTCTGGTGGATGTGATGCTCGTGCTGCTTGTGATTTTCATCATCACCGCGCCGCTGTTGTCGTATGCGATCAAACTCGATCTGCCGAATGATCCGGCGCCCGCGGCCGAAGCAGCACTGAGCACGATCAAGCTATCGATTGACGCTGAAGGGAAGATTTTCAGCGACACTGACCCCATCACCGACGATCAGCTGCGCGCACGCTTTGCAGCCGCGGCAAAGGCGTCACCCGTCCCCGAAGTGCATGTCCGGGCGGACAAAGCCACTCGCTATGAGCGCGTTGCGTTTGTGATGTCAGCGGCGCAACAGGCAGGTCTGGTCAAGATCGGCTTCGTTACCGAGCCGGCCGGCACTTCGGCGGGCGAGACAGCACCACGCTAGCTCATCGTCCGTTGAATTACGAACCCCGGTGCTACCATCGACGCATGCTCGGTGACCTAGACAACTTGGCGGCAAAGATCAAAGAACTTTCGGCAACGATGCAATCGCTACGCGCCGAAAATCAACAACTTCGAGCGCAGCTCGTGGCTGCATCGTCCGAGCTCGAATCGATGAACGGTCGAGTCGACGAAGCGGCACGTCGGCTCGACGCGCTGTTGCAACGCCTTCCCGATTCCATCAAGACAGCGCCGGCTACCACGCAATGGAAAACTTAAGCGTTTCGATTCTTGGGCGCGAGTATCGGCTGGCATGTAGCCCGGACGAGAAAGAGGCATTGCTGAAGAGCGCGCAGCTGGTCGATTCGAAAATGCAGGCGATCCGCGATGCCGGCAAAGTCATGGGCGCCGACCGGATTGCTGTAATGGCAGCGCTGCAGTTCGCGCACGAACTGCTGAACAATCGCGGCAGCGATGGCGTCGAAGCGGGTGAAATTCGCCGCCGCGTTCGCGACCTGATTCAGGTCTGCGACGAAGCGCTGTTACCGCAGGAAAAATTGTTCTAATTCGGAAGTTTCGTTTCAGACGAACCATCTTATGGAAGCGCTAAACTGCGCTTAGGCGTTCGGTAGATAGAACGCAAAAAATTCCCTGCGGTGTTCGCGCAAAGGCCTCATAGTTCCTTGAACCAATGCGCTGTGCGCAAGGTTGCTGGCCTCGCGCCGTGGTGCGATCGGCACGCGTTGCTGAACCTAAGCGGCGTGGACAGCGACCACCCTGAACCGATGGTTCAGGACATTTGGCCGGGCGGCACAGGCGGGGAT
>DATEOP010000433.1:0-17217 GCA_035274065.1 Burkholderiaceae bacterium | reverse complement strand
GACGGCCGCATACCAGGCTTGATGTGATGCGGTGTGCGTGAACTGATAAGGCCCGGCTACATCGCCGCACGCGTAAATATTCGGATAGAGCGTTTGCAGCATGTCGTTGGTCTCGACCGTCTTCTGCGGTGTCACCTTGATCCCGAGTTCTTCGAGGCCGTAGCTGCTGGTGTTGGCGACTCGGCCAACAGCGACGAGCAGCTGATCGAACTCGATCCTGACCTGTTTGCCTTCGTGCTCAGCAATCAGGGTTCGCACGTCGCCGTTCATCTCGAGTCGCACTGCCCTATGGCCGACCTTGACATCGATGCCTTCGGCTACGAAGCGATCGTGTACGCGTTGCGAGACTTCCGGGTCCTCGCGGATCATCAGCCGCGGCAGCATCTCTATTTGTGTCACCCGACTCCCGAGCCGCGCAAAAGCCTGCGTTAGCTCGCACCCAATTGGACCTCCGCCGAGGACAAGCAGCCGGGCAGGCAGCTCACGCAGATCCCACACCGTGTCCGAGGTCAGATAACCGACTTGATCGATGCCTGGAATCGGCGGAACGAACGGCCCTGCGCCCGCCGCGATTGCGATCGACTTCGTCGTCAGTGTTCTACGGCCATCGACGGTCTCGACGTCAACTGTCCACGGCGAAGTGATCTTCGCTGTGCCGGCGATGCACTCGACACCGAGCGCTTCATAGCGCTGCACGGAGTCGTGCGGCTCAATCTGCCGGATGACGCGCGAGACCCGCTGCATCACATCGGAAAAGTTGGCCGTGGCATGCGCTTCATCTATGCCGAACTCGCGCGAGCGAGCGATATGCGACAGCAACTTGGCCGATCTGATCAGCGCCTTCGAAGGCACGCACCCCGTGTTCAGGCAGTCGCCCCCCATCTTATGTTTTTCGATCAATGCGACCTTCGCCTTGGTCGCAGCGGCAATGTACGCAGACACGAGCCCTGCAGAGCCGGCGCCGATCACAACCAGGTTGTAGTCGTACGACGCCGGCCGCCTGTTTTTCCATTTTGCATAAACCTTGCGAGCCTTGATGGCATCGAGCACCTTCTTCGCCGCCAGCGGAAAAATCCCAAGTAGAACGAACGCGAGAACAAGGCCGGCCGAAACGCGAAACTCGCCGAGCTGTGTGCCGGCGTACACATAGACGACTGTGCCCGCAAACATCCCAAGCTGGCTTACCCAATAGAACGTCCATGTACGGATCTTCGTCAGCCCCATTAACAGATTGACGATGAAAAATGGGAACAACGGTACGAGCCGCAGCGCAAACAGGTAAAACGCCCCTTCTTTTTCGATGCCGGCATTCATCGATGCAAGGCGCTCTCCGAATTTCGTCTGGACCCAGTCGCGCAACAACAAGCGCGATGCAAGAAAGGCGAGCGTTGCCCCTATGGCCGAAGCAAACGAGACAAGAAGAGTGCCGAGGGCCAGACCGAAGATTGCGCCGCCTATCAGGGTGAGGACCGTCGCACCCGGGATCGAAAAGGCCGCCATCGCGATATACGCCACCAGAAAAATCACGGCGGCTCTCCCCGGGTGGGCGATGTAATACGCATCGATCTGCGCACGTTTCAGCTTGAAAAAATCAAGCGATACATACTGCTGCAAGTCGAAAATGAAGAATGCAGCGATGGCCGCCAGCAGCACAAGCGCGATCGGTACACGAACCTTGTTCACGATAATTCCCCAGCAATTACGCGGGTGCTCGCACCCGTGTCGCGAGCGCGCCTATGTCGCGCAGGACTGCGATATCACCGTCGCCTGGCACTCGCGCAGCGGTGTACGCCCCAATGCCTGATCGACTGAAAAATTCGGACCATTAAGAATGCGGTGGCGGTACGAAACGAAGGCCGCAGAATTCGCTGGCCAAAGTCGCTCGAACTCGGTGTCCCAAGCCACAGTATCGAATCGGACCGCCAGCGCATCGACGTATACACCGGCCACGTCGGTGCCGTACAAACGCGCTGCCGACGTCGCGCTGGGAACGGGTACGGTGGCCAGCCGCGTGACGACGCCATAGCGCGTATTCGAAAAATTCGGCATTCCAGCCGCGCCGTTATTAATGACGAAGCGCTCGCCGAGCGGCGTATCGAACACCTTCAGTGCGGGCAGGCATGTGTGCGTCGACGCGAAACCGTCCAGCGCAGCATGTTCGAATACAGCGCTCAATGCAGTTTTACGCTCGACTTTATGCAGCGAATCGTGCGCGAATCGCCAGCCTGCCAGCGCCCATGCGTCGCCGTGCACGATGCCGACGCGCGAATCGCCGACTTCCGCCACCAGATGCATTGGCAACGAGGCCAATCGAGCGCGAGTGCCGGGCACCCGTGTGTCAAGCTCGCGCGCAGATGCACGCAAGCTGTCGAGTATCGCGTTCGAGCGCTCGACATCCTCGTCGGGCACGGTCTCGGGATAGGCGCAACCGCAACCGTTCTCGTCGTCATCTCCGGCCAGCTCGGTCTCGACGTTGCCGCGCAATGCAGTATGCCGCGCGACGACGTTCTCGATGTGTGCAAACGTATCGGCGTCGGCGTCGAACCAGTGATAGTCGCCGTTAAATACGATTTGCGTATTCATGCTTTCGCTCGCCGCCATCTGCTCAATTGCGGCAAGCGCGAAGCGATTGCCGTACAGTCCACCGACGACGTAGAGCACTTCGGCCTGCAACGCCGGTGGGCGCGCAAACGCCGACGGTGAGTAGCTGTAAGACGCGGGACAAATTCGTCCGGCACCGCGCGCGCTTCCGCGCGCCGCGCCAGTCACTTCTGCAGCCGCTGCGCTCATTTCGACCCTTCAAGTGCTCCACCACATGACGAGCCTTGGCCAGCGGTACATGCGTAGCAGTGATCGGCGATCGCTATCGGGTTGTCAGCCAGGTCGGTCAGCAGTAAGTCCGCCAAGTGCACGCGATTTGCACGACGGCCGTGCTCGCGCAGCGGTATCGACAACATCTGATTGAAATCACAGTCGAACAGGTAACCGCGCCAATCGACCGACACCAGATTTCGACACATCACGCCGTCAAGGTTGTCGTCGCGATGCGCGCGACGCAACAGCGCCATGTAATCGCGGAACAGTCCCTTGCTGATCAGCGTGCTGCCAAAGCGCGAAATCGGCTGATTGGTGATCGTAAGCAACCGATTGAATCGAATTCCGAAGTTCTCGTCGAGCAGTCGCTTGTAATCAGCCTCCAGTGCGCTCTGCGGCGGAGGCAACACCGGGCCTTGCGGGTTAAATACCAAATCGAGTACCAAGGTCGACTCGTCCTGCGCATAGCCCAGCGCATTGAGCCTTTGCAGCCCGCGAATACTCTTTTCGAACACGCCGGCGCCACGTTGTTTATCCACGTTGTCCTGCGAGTAGCAGGGCAGCGAAGCCACGATGTGCACGTTCTCATCCGCCAAAAATTCGGCCAGCGTCTCTTGATGAGGCTCGTCCAAAATCGTGAGGTTGCAGCGATCGATCACCTCTGCGCCGAGTCCGCGCGCAGCGCTGACCAGCGAGCGAAAGTGCACGTTCAATTCGGGGGCGCCGCCGGTCAGGTCCAGGCTGCGAATTGAGCGAGCCCGCATCACTTCCAGGACCAGGTCGATCGTTGCGCGGTCCATTTGCTCGGTACGGTTGGGTCCCGCATTGACGTGGCAATGAACGCAGGTCTGGTTGCACGTGTAGCCAAGGTTGACTTGCAGTGAATCGATCGCGCGCCTGCGAATTAGCGGGAAATCGGTCACTCTCAGCAGCGGGAGCGTGGCGTGCATAAAGTTCTATCTTCCAATGCGACGCACCGCAGCGCGCATCAGCTCGATCTGCTGTCCGAAGCGCGAGCACATGTCGCAAATAGCGAGATGTAGCCGTAGCCGCCAGTTATCGGAGGGCTTGATGGGCCGCTCCATCCGCTCGGACAACAAGCGGTGCGCCTGGCTGCACGGAATTCGAATCCAGCCGAAAATCATGATGCAGCAGCACCGAACCAGTGCATTTCGAGGCACTCGCGCAGGCGCATACGCGCCCGAAATAACATGACGAAGCAATTGGTCGATGTGATGCCGAGTTCCTTACAGATCTCGTCGGTCCCATATTCCAGCCACTCGCGCATCATGAAAATACGGGCCAGACCGGCCGGCAGCTTGTCGACGCACATCTGCAACACGTCGAAAAACTGTGTGCGGCTCAGACTTTCCTCCGGGTCTCCCCAGTCGAGCGGCGCGTTCAGGCGATGACCATCAGCGGCGAATAACTCGTCGAAGGTTTCGACTTGTGCCGCCTCGAGTTGTGCATCGCTCGATACCTCACGCTTGGTGCGACGAAACTGATCGATGATCTTATGCTTCAAAATTCCGACGACCCACGTTTTGAGTTGTGATTGGCCCGCAAAGTTGCGCGCGCCTTCGAGCGCGGCGACAAATGTTTCCGACACGACGTCTTCGGCCCAGGCTTCGTTTCGCAACTGCATGCGCGCAATCGCCAGCAGGGTGGGGCGCAGAAGCGCAAGCGAGCTCTCGAGCGCGCTCGCTTCCACGGCGGCTACTTGCTTTTCCGCAATCGCTGAATCAGCGAAGTAGTATCCTGACGTCCACCTCCCGCCGCCTGCAGATCGGCGTAGAACTGGTCCACCAGCGCGGCGACCGGTAGTGAGGCACCGTTGTTGCGCGCCTCGTCGAGGCACAGGCCAAGATCCTTGCGCATCCAGTCGACGGCAAACCCGAAGTCGAATTTGCCGTCGATCATCGTGCTGCCACGATTGTCCATCTGCCAGCTCTGTGCGGCCCCCTTGCCGATCACTTCCAAAACGAGCTTCATGTCGAGCCCGGCGGCTTGCCCGAATGAAATACCCTCAGCCAGGCCCTGGACGAGCCCGGCAATACACAGTTGATTGACCATTTTGGCGAGCTGGCCCGAGCCACTTTCACCGACCAGCGTTACCGCTCTAGCAAACGCCATGGCCACCGGCTGTGCGCGATCGAACGCCGCTTTGTCGCCGCCGCACATCACCGTCAATTGCCCATTGACCGCGCCGGCCTGGCCGCCGGAAACCGGCGCGTCAACGAAATGCAGCCCGCGTTTGCGCGCCTCAGCATGAAGCTCCCGGGCAATCTTTGCCGATGCGGTCGTGTTGTCGAACGCAATCGCATCCTTCGGCATGCCAGCCAGCGCGCCGGCGTCCCCCAACATCACGCTCGCCAGATCGGCATCGTTGCCGACGCACGAAAAAACGATTTGGGCGCCAGCCGCAGCATCGCGCGGTGTTTTGGCCGACTTGCCGCCGAATTCCTGCGCCCACTGCGCCGCCTTTTTTTCGGTGCGGTTGTAGACGGTTACGCGATGGCCGGCACGTGCCAGATGGCCTGCCATCGGATAGCCCATCACGCCTAGGCCGAGAAAGGCCACATCGTGTGCAACAACAGATTCGTAAGCTTTAGTCGTGGCCATGACTCGATTCCAAATATGTGAGTGAAAAGGGTTAGAAACCTGCAGCAAGTCCGTCGCGGCGCGAGTCGCTGGCAGCGACGTAGCCTTCTATTGCGGGATCCCCCAGGCGCCAAATAAATTGACCGGCGCCGAAGTCCATATATGTGTCGTCACCGCGCGTGATTCGGTGTCCGCGCTCACTGAGCGCGTTCGTTACATCGCGCGACATCGTCTGTTCGACTTCCAGATCGACGCCGCTCATCACTTTCCAGCGCGGCGCGTCGCATGCCGCCTGCGGCTGCTGGCCGCCGACCAGCATTCGCGCCAGCGTCTGCACGTGTCCTTGCGGCTGAATGTTGCCGCCCATAACGCCAAAGCTCATTTGCGGAGCACCGTCTTTCATCAGAAAGGCGGGGATGATTGTATGAAACGGGCGCTTGCCAGGAGCGACGCAATTTGGGCTCGCCGGATCGAGTGAAAAACCTGCGCCGCGGTTCTGCAGCGAAACGCCATACCCGGGGACGACCACGCCAGAGCCGAAGCCCATGTAGTTCGATTGTATGAACGACACCATCATGCCGCTCGCATCGGCGGTGCTCAAATAAATAGTTCCACCGAGTGGCGGCTGGCCGGCCACCGGAGCGGAAGCATGTTGCGTGTCGATTCGCTTCGCGCGCCGCGAAAGATAATCGTCGTTCAGCATTTCGGCCGCTGTGACGGTCATGCTTCTGGGATCAGCGACGTACGCGTACGTATCTGCGAATGCCAGCTTCATCGCTTCGATCATCACGTGGTGCCAGTCGACCGAGTCGACTGTGTAGTCGGCGAGCGACGTATGTCGCAACATGCCGAGACAGCTCAATGCTGCAATACCCTGTCCGTTCGGGGGGATCTGATGCACGTCGTATCCATGGAAGCCAGTGTTGATAGTCCCGACCCATCCATGCGATTGCACAAAGTCCCAGTAGGCCGAGAGGTCCGATGATGTGATCGCGCCACCCGTCGCCTGTGCATAACGGCCGATTGCGTCTGCAATCTCGCCTTTATAGAACGCTTCCCCGCGAGAGTCGGCGACCAGCTTCAACGTGCGCGCGGCGCCTGGCAGCACGAAATGCTCGCCGACCTCGGGTGCACGCGCCTTCGGCAAAAAGTGGTCGGCGAAGCCCGGTAGCGTTCGCAGCAAGGGTGTTGCGCGTGTCCACTTATCCTGCACCGTGGGGCTGACTGCGAATCCGCGCTCCGCGTAATCGATTGCTGGCGCCAGCACGTCTTGGAACGTTCGCTTGCCGAACTTCCGATGCAGTAATGACCATCCTGCAACCGCTCCCGGAACTGTCACCGTATCCCAGCCGCGCAGTGGCATCGATCGGTTGCGATACTTGCGGGCGAAGTACTCCGGCGTCCATGCGACGGGGGCGGTGCCGCTCGAGTTCAAACCATGCAGGCGCCGGCTTTCAGGATCCCAGACGATCGCAAAGTTGTCGGCACCAAGGCCGTTGCTGCACGGCTCGGTCATCGTAATGACCGCTGCTGCGGCAATCGCGGCATCGACAGCATTACCGCCATTTTGAAGAATGCGAAGTCCAGCCTGCGCAGCAAGCGGCTGCGAAGTGGAAACAATGTTGCGCGCGAAAACCGGCGTGCGGACGGTTGGGTAGGGATTGCTCCAGTTGAAGTGCATCGCGTACCGTGTCTGCTGGTGCTATTCGATCGTGATCTTGCGATCCTTGATCAGTTTGGCCCACTTCGCCGTATCGGTAGCCACCACCTTCGCAAAATCCGATGGCGTTCCACCGCCCGCGTCATAGCCCAGGACGCGGAGTCGCTCGAGGAACTCGGGTGATTTCAGCACGGCGTTGATCTCGGCGTTGAGTTTCTGCGTGATATCGGCGGGCATGCCGCGCGGGCCGAACACACCAAACCAGGTGACTGACTCGAACCCGGGCACCGAGTCAGACACCGTCGGCAGAGCCGGAACCAGCGGCGAGCGCGTCGTCGATGTCACGGCGATCGCACGCAGCTTGCCGTCCTTCAAGTGCGGCATTGCCGATGCGATATTGTCGAACAACAGGTGAATCTGCCCGCTCATCATGTCCGGAATCACCAGCGCAGTGCCGCGATAAGGAATGTGCACAACGTACGTTCCGGTCATCGACTTGAAGAGCTCGCCGGTCAAATGAACAATCGTGCCGTTGCCGCTCGAACCATAATTGAACTTCGCGGGATTTGCTTTTAGCAGCGAAGTCAGCTCGGTCACATTGTTCGCCTTCACGTTCGGTGCAATAAGTAGAACGTTGACCGAGTTCGCCACATGAGCAATGGGTGTGAAGTCAGTTTGAGCGTTGTAGGGAATCTTCGGATTTAAACTGGGGCCGATCGAGTGTGTCGAGCTGGTCGCCATTTGAATCGTGTAGCCGTCAGGCGGACTCTTGGCGACGATATCGCTGCCCAACGTGCCGCCGGCGCCCGGACGGTTGTCGACGATGACCTGCTGTTTGAGCCGGTCCGACAATTGCCGACCGAGCTCGCGCGACAATATGTCGGTGGCGCCAGCCGGCGGAAATGGCACGACCAGCCGAATCGGTTTCGACGGATATGTCTGGGCAATCGCCGCGAGCGGCAACGCGAAGATGCAAGCGGCGAGGACACGACGTAAGCTCATTTTTAACCTGGTCGATTTGAGGCGAGTAGCGACGCGCTACCGCCTAGCTCTTGACCTGAATCGTACTAGGACGGTCTACAAGACTGGCCTACAGCGACCATGACTGGATGAAGAGGAGCGGCGATGTTGGTCAATAAGGCAACCGAGCGCGTTTGGAGAGCAACCGAGACTTCGGGCGTTGAGCGCAGCCTGTTCCGCAACAACGAGATGGGAGGACGAAGCTCGGTCGTCCGCCTCCAGAAGCATGCGCGCGTGCCGCGCCATGCGCATCACGGCCATGAGGAGGTGGTCGTACTTTCAGGCAGCGTGCTAATCGGTGGCGTCGAGTTGGGCGAGGGCGACTACCTATTTACGCAGCCTGGCGAGGAGCACGATGTCGTCGCGCTGACCGACGCGGTCATCTTTGTCTCGTCGCAGAAGACCGTAACCGTCGTTGAATAGGCATAACTCGTACAGCTATCCCGAGGCGAAAGTGACGGCAAGCCCGCGGCGGCCTAAGGCGCTTCCTGAAACGCGACTTCCCGTTTCTTCTTGATGTTCGGCAACGCGACAATCACAACCAGTATGGCAGCGGCAACCAAGAGTCCGAGCGATAGGGGGCGGGTGAAGAACACCGTTGGGTCACCACGCGAAAGCAGCATCGCTCGCCGCAGGTTCTCCTCCATCATCGGCCCGAGAATGAAGCCCAGGATCAACGGCGCAGGCTCGCAGCGTAGCTTGTAGAAAATGTATCCGATCAACCCGAACACGGCAGTGACCGTCACGTCGAACGCATTGTTGTTGATTGAATAAATGCCAATACTGCAAAACACCAGGATCGCCGGGTACAGCAGCCGGTACGGCACCTTCAATAGCTGAACCCAAATGCCGATTAACGGCAGGTTCAGCACCACCAGCATCAGGTTGCCGATCCACATCGAGGTGATCAGTCCCCAGAACAGCGCGGGGTTGCTCGACATCACCTGCGGCCCAGGCTGAATATTGTGGATCGTCATTGCCCCGACCATCAGCGCCATCACCGCGTTCGGTGGAATACCCAGCGTCAGCATCGGAATGAACGAGGTTTGCGCGCCTGAGTTGTTCGCCGACTCCGGTGCAGCGACTCCGCGGATATTGCCCTGGCCGAACGGTATCTTCGGATTGCGCGTGATTTTCTTTTCGAGCGTGTAGGCTGCAAATGCCGAAAGCAACGCGCCGCCGCCCGGCAGTACGCCGAGCACCGACCCCAACGCCGTCCCCCGCAGCACCGCGGGGGCGGCGTACCAGAATTCTTCCTTGCTCGGCATCAGCTTACCGACCTTGCTCGTAAACACTTCGCGCTTGTCCTTGTGCTCGAGGTTGGCGATGATTTCTGCAAAGCCGAACACCCCCATCGCGACTGCTGCGAAATTGATCCCGTCAGCGAGTTCCGGAATGTCGAAGCTAAAGCGCGCAACGCCTGAATTGACGTCGGTGCCGACCAGCCCGAGTAGCAGGCCGAGCACGATCATCGCGATCGCCTTGATCAGCGAGCCGCCCGCGAGCACGACCGCACCGATCAATCCCAGAACCATTAACGAGAAATATTCGGCGGGGCCGAATTTGAATGCCAGCTCGACCATCGGCAGTGCCAGCGCCGCAACCATGAGCACGCCGACAGTGCCCGCAAAGAACGACCCCAGTGCGGCCGTTGCCAGTGCGGCTCCGGCGCGCCCGCGCCGGGCCATCTGATAGCCGTCGAGACACGTGACAACTGACGAAGACTCGCCAGGCAAGTTAACAAGAATCGCCGTCGTGGATCCACCGTATTGCGCCCCGTAGTAAATCCCCGCCAGCATGATCAGCGCCGACGTAGGCGGTAGCGCATAGGTGACCGGCAGCAACATCGCCAGTGTGGCCACGGGTCCGATCCCCGGCAACACACCGATCAGCGTCCCAATTACCACGCCGACAAAGCAGTAGAACAGGTTTTGTAGCGTCAGTGCGGTGGCAAAGCCGAGCGCGAGGTTGTCGATGAGCTCCACGTTGTCTCCTTAGTCGCGCATGAAGGACGGCAACACCGGGATCGTCATACTCAGACCGTAAATGAACACGGTGAGGACCAGCAGCGACATTCCAATCGACAGCAGCAGCACATCGCGCAGCTTGAATTCATGGCTGCCTAAACTCGACATACCTACCAGCACGAAAAGTGCAACGAGCAATCCTGCAGGCCGCAACAGCAGGCCGAATGCGACCACGGAGCCGAGTACCAGCACCAAGGCCCTGAAATTAAAGGGCTCGATCTTGCCGTCGGCATGTTCTGCCGCAAGACCTTCGATGGTGACGACCACGCCGAGCAAAAACGTCAGCCCACCCAGCACCGTTGGGAAAAATGCGGGTCCCATGCGTGCGGCCGTGCCCATGTCGTACTGCTGCGACCAGACCACGAAGAACAGCCCGAACGCGATGAACATCAAGCCTGACCAGAAGTTTTTTTGATCACGGATCTTCAAGGCGTCGTCTCCTGGTAGGTGATCGTGGCCGAGGGATTCTAGCTACAACTTCTATCGTGTCCGTCAAATTGTCGTTAACGTGCGCTTGTTGCCATGCAGCAGCGTCAGAGCAACACAACTTGCCGCACTGCTTTGCCTTGATGCAGCAGGTCGAAGCCGTGATTGATTTCGTCGAGCGCGAGAGTTCCAGTCAGCAAGCGGTCAACGGGCAAGCGACCGCCGCGAAACAGATCAACGTACCGAGGAATGTCGCGCACGGGTACACAGGTGCCGATGTAACTGCCTTTAATGGTGCGTTCTTCGGCAACCAGATTGACCGCCGGCATTGGCCACGTAGCGTTTGGTGGCGGCAGGCCCGCGGTTACGGTCACGCCGCCGCGCCGTGTAATGCGATACGCAAGGTCAAATGCGCGCGTTGACCCGGCCATTTCGATGGCGGTGTCGACGCCGCCGCGAGTCGCATCGCGTATCGCCTCGATCACGTTAGCGGAACCGGCATTGAATGTATGTGTTGCTCCGATTGTTCGCGCCAACGCCAACTTGTCATCGCTCAGGTCGGCGGCGACTACTTGCTGCGCTCCGGTAGCGGCTGCACCCAGCACGGAGGCAAGGCCTACGCCGCCGAGGCCCACGACGGCGACCGAGGTGCCCGCCCGCACTTGAGCGGTGTTGACCACCGCTCCCACACCGGTCAGCACCGCACAGCCGAACAGTGCTGCGTGTTGCAGCGGGAGCTCACGATCGATCTTGATTGCCGATCGCCGCGAGACCACCGCGTGGGTGGCGAATACCGAGCAGCCTAGATGGTGGTTGATCACCTCGTCGTTGCGCTTTAGCCGTCGCCCTCCGCTCAACAACGTTCCGGCACCATTGGCAGCTGCACCCGGCTCGCACAGCGCCGGCCGCCCCTCCGCGCACGGTAGACAGTGGCCGCAGCTCGGGACGAACACCAACACGACGTGATCGCCAATCTGCAGGTCGTGCACCCCGGCGCCTAGCTGTTCAACAACGCCCGCGGCTTCGTGTCCGAGCGCCATTGGCATCGGCCGCGGGCGATCGCCGTTGATCACGGACAGGTCCGAATGGCAGAGCCCTGCGGCTTTGATGCGGACGAGAATCTCGCCAACACCCGGCGGCTCGAGGTCGAGTTCTTCGATTTTCAACGGTCGAGACTGTTCGTAGGGATGCGCGTTCCCCATCGTCTCCAAAACTGCGGCGCGGATTTTCATCGCTGTTACTTAAGTCGGCGCAGGATAGCTTGCGTGACGTCGCGCGTTGTCGCGTTGCCGCCAAGATCGCCGGTTCGGACTCCGTCTACGCGCAGGGTTGTATCGATTGCAGCTCGCAATCTTGCCGCTGCATCCTGGCGCTCCGCGTAGTCGAGCATCATTGCCGCTGCTAACAGCAGCGCAACTGGATTGGCAACTCCTTTGCCTGCGATGTCCGGCGCGGACCCGTGAACCGCCTCGAAGATGGCGGCGTCGACACCAATGTTGGCACCGGGTGCCATGCCAAGGCCGCCGACAAGGCCCGCGATTTCATCCGACAAAATGTCGCCGAACAAATTCGTCGTCACGATGACATCGAATTGCCAGGGCTTCAGGACGAGCTGCATCGCACACGCATCAACGATGCGGTCATCCACAGCAATGCGGCCTTCGTACTTCTTCGCGACCTCGCGCGCGGTGTCGAGAAACATTCCCGTCAGCGCTTTGAGCACGTTCGCCTTATGGACGATCGTGACTTTCTTGCGCCCATGTTTGATCGCATAGTCGAAGGCGAACTCTGCGATACGCCGGGAGCCGGCACGCGTGTTGACGCCGGATGAAATCGCGACCGCGTGCGGGTCACCGTCAATGGGTATGTAGTGTTCGAATCCTACGTACAACCCTTCGAGGTTTTCGCGCACCAGCACGATGTCGATATCGTCGTAGCGCCCTCCGGTGATCAGCGTGCGCGCCGGACGCAGATTGGCGTACAGCTTGAATTCTTCGCGTAGCCGCACATTGACAGAGCGGAATCCACCACCGATGGGCGTTGCCAACGGTCCCTTTAGCGCGAGGCGGGTGGTTCGTATGCTATCGAGTAATGCCGGAGGCAATGGATCGCCTGACTTTTCGAGGGCCGTCATGCCGCCTTGCTGGATTTCCCACGCAAACGGCTTGCCAAGCGCATCCAGGATGTCGACGACTGCGGTTGTGATCTCTGGCCCAATGCCGTCGCCGGGAATCAGGGTGGCGGGAATCGATTGAGGGATCGACACAAGACGAAACGCGCGTGTAAGTTATTCGTTCAGGCCGATCACATCGTAGCCCACCGCCCTTCTGCTCTCGACGCCGTTGCATTTCATGACGACGTGGTTAGTTCGGGCATAGCGGTAAAGTTGCTGTACAACAGCATCGACATGCTTGATTAGTGCGCCATGCCGACGTTTAAGCAGCAGATTCGATTTTGTACCGGCCATGACGGCGTGCGCATCGCCTATGCGACGTCCGGGCTTGGGCCACCACTTATCAAGGCAGCAAACTGGCTCAGTCACCTCGAGTTCGACGTCGGCAGTCCGGTCTGGAGTCACCTGCTGAACGAGCTGTCGCGCCAGCACACGCTGGTTCGGTACGACGAGCGCGGCTGCGGCCTCTCGGACCGCGAGGTCGGCGACCTGTCCTTTGACGCTTGGCTGCATGATCTGGAGACGGTCGTCGATGCGGCACAGGTCGAGCGTTTTCCTTTGCTCGGGATTTCGCAGGGCGCGTCGATCGCGGTCGCCTACGCGGTCCGGCATCCGGAACGCGTCACGCAACTGATCCTGCACGGTGGCTACGCGCGTGGACGGTTGAAACGCAATCCCACGCCGCAGCAGCACGAAGAAGCCGAACTGATGAATCGGCTCGCCGAGATTGGATGGGGAAAGGAAAACCCTGCGTTCCGACAGTTTTTCACGACGCAGTACATCCCGGGCGGCACGGCCGATCAACACCATTGGTTCAACGAGCTCGAGCGGGTTTCCACGTCGGCCTCGAACGCGGCGCGCTTCATGCGCGAGTTCAACGACATTGATGTCGTCGACCTGCTGCCGCGCGTCGCGTGCCCGACACTGGTGCTGCATTCGAGCCGCGACGTCCGCGTGCCGTTCGACGAAGGCCGCCTGATCGCAGGTCGAATTCCTGCAGCACGCTTCGTACCGCTCGAAAGCGAAAATCACCTGCTGCTCGAAAGCGAGCCCGCGTGGCAGCGCTGGGTCGAAGAATTTCGGGCTTTTCTGCCGACAATGGCCACGGTGACCGACCCGGCATTCTCGTCACTAACCGCGCGCGAGTGCGACCTGCTCGAGCTGATTGCGCAGGGTCGCGACAATTCGCAGGCTGCGGCCGCGCTGGCGCTAAGCGAGAAGACCGTACGCAATCACATCACGCGCATCTTTTCGAAGCTCGAGGTCGAAAACCGCCCGCAGGCGATCGTGATGGCGCGCAAGGCAGGCTTCGGCAAGCGAATCAACTAGTGCCAGGGACCTGAGTCCCGGCTTTTCGGCATGATTTTGGCCGTCCCGAGACCATCTCGGGACCTAGGTCTCACGACGACATCGCAGCGTCTCCGGACAATTCGCCCCTCACGAAGCGGGACCGCCCGCGGAGATTCGGCGATGCATGTGTTTCAGTCGATCAACACCCCGCGCTATGCGAAATGCATCGAAGTTTCGAAGCGTGTGCGTTGGGATATCGAGCGTGATGTGATACGAGGCAGGGACTTTGATGCCAATCACAAATTCCTGCCCGATGGTCTTTCGTTCGCCGATCGAATCGAATCGTTGAGTTCCGACGAGCGCCGCCTGCTTTCGCAAGTCCAGGGGCGCACATACGCCAACATGTTCGGACTCTGCGAGCGCTTCATCGGCGCCAAAATGATCGACATCACGCGCGACCACGCATTGGGCGATCAGACGGCGCTCGAAGCGCTGATCCGCTTTACCGATGAAGAGCTTAAACATCAACGGCTGTTTCGCAGGATCGAGCTGCTCGCCGCGGAGCAGATGCCCGACGGCTATCGATTCGTGCCGCAACCGAACACCGTCGCCGATTTCATTCTTGGCAAATCGACTTGGTCTGTACTCGCGCTCACGTGCCACATCGAGATTTTCACGCAGGTGCACTACCGGCACAGCATCGAGCCCGACGAGCAGCTCTCGCCACTGTACAAGGACGTTTTCTTCTTTCATTGGAAGGAAGAATCGCAGCACGCGATCATCGACGAGCTCGAGTGGCAGCGGGAGAACGAAAGTCTCAGCGCAAGCGAGCGCGACAGCGCCGTCGACGATTTGATCGAGTTGCTGACCGGTATCGACAACATGCTGCAGCAGCAAGCCATGGCGGACGTGGCCTACTTTTCGTCGATCCGGGGCCGGGCGCTTGACGCCGCCGAGACATCACGCATCGGTGCAGAGGTGTTGGCGGCTTACCGCTGGCAGTACATCGCGTCCGGCGTGCGCGAGCCGCGTTTTGCTGACCTGCTGGCCGGCATGCTCAACGAGCTTCAGCTACAGCGACTGTTCGGTGCTCTCGCGCCGATCCTTCAAAAGAACTTGCAATAGTGCATCCGATCAGCACTGCTTCACGTATGTGCTCCGGGGCAGAAACCCATTAACCACCAACAGAGGAGTATTTAATGAGATACGCAGTCATGTTTACCGCAGCCGCTCTCACCGCACTGGCTGTTCACGCCAATCCGACGCAAATCGCGAGCGGTGTGATGGCGAGCAAGGAAGGCAAGACCTTGTACACGTTTGACAAGGATGCTTCGGGCAAAAGCAATTGCAACGGCGGGTGTGCGACCGCGTGGCCTCCGTTCATTGTTGCCAACCCGGCGCTTGTTGGCGGTGATTTCTCCATCGTCAAGCGCGACGACGGCGCTGCACAGTGGGCGTTCAAGGGAAAGCCGCTTTATTTCTTCGCCGGCGACGCGAAGGCGGGTGATGTCAACGGCGATAACCAGGGCGGCGTATGGCACGTGATTCGCACCGAGCCGAAGAAGACATCCGCCGCGCCCGAATCCGAATACTCTGCTAACTACAGATACAACTAGTGTTATTTCCGACGGCTTCGCCGCGGAAATAACTTCGAGCGATGAAACCGACAGCGCCTGGGCGCTGCGGTTTGTCGCTCGCCTGACCTGAGGGGAATAACATGAAAGACGCACGCGGCGTCGCGGTCTCGACGTCAAGCGCAAAAGCGCTGGAACATTTCGAGACTGCCTTGACGCAGTTTCACAGTTACACCGGCGATCCACTCGCCACCATGCAGCAAGCGCTGCAAGCCGATCCCGATTTCGCGCTGGCTCATCTGTTCAACGCGTTTGCAATGTATACGGCCACCGAGCAGCGCTATCTGCCGGCGGTGCGCGAGTCAATCGTCAAGGCGACGGCGCTGAAGTCGAAAATGAACATGCGCGAGCGCGATCTGCTTGATGCCGCCGAATTGCTCGTCGATGGGAAGTGGGCCGACGCATCGCGCGCTTTCGATTCGATCCTGGTCGAAAACCCGCTTGACGCTCTCGCGATTCAAACCGCGCATCTGATGGACTTTTTTCAGGGCGACGCACTGAACCTCCGCAACCGGATTTCACGCGTGCTGCCGCATTGGAGCGAACAAACGCCTGGCTACTCGTACGTGCTGGGCATGCATGCGTTTGGTCTCGAAGAATGCAATCAATATCCAGAAGCTGAGCGAGCCGCGCGCCGCGCGCTCGAACTGCAACCACGCGACGGATGGGCCGTTCACGCGGTGACGCATGTGATGGAAATGCAGGGTCGCGTTGCTGAGGGGATCGAGTGGCTGCAGTCGCGCGAATCCGATTGGGCGCCCGACAATATGTTCGCACCGCACAACTGGTGGCACTTGGCGCTGTTCAACATCGACCTCGGTAAGTTTGACGTGGCGTTGAATCTATTCGATCAGAAATTGATGGGTCCGCAGTCGGACATGATTCTGGTGTTGCTCGACGCAACTGCGTTGCTATGGCGCCTTCGGTTGGAAGGTGTCGACGTCGGCGATCGTTTCGAGCGCGTGGCCGATATCTGGAAGGCCAAGCTGGAAGACGAAGCGGGCTATTACGCCTTCAACGATGTCCACGCGATGATGAGCTTTGCGGCGACCGGCCGCACCGGCGAGATCGCGCGCCTGCGACGCGCGATGCGCAACTCGGCAAAAGGCGACCGGAGTAACGCCGCGATGACGCGCGAAGTCGGCGTGCCATTGGCTGACGGACTGTTGTCATTTGCTAACGGCCGATACGCGGAAGCGATGCAGGCCATCGAGCCGGTGCGCGATATTGCCGGGCGTTTTGGCGGGAGCCATGCGCAACGCGACCTGCTAACGCTGACGATGATCGAAGCAGCGATTCAGTCAGGCGACGCCCGGCGCGCTCGGCACTTCATCGGTGAGCGGCTGACGCACAAGCCGACGGCGTGGAGCGAACGGCTGCTCGCGCGCTCGACGACGGTCCGGGAAAATGGCGCTTTTACGTCCGTTGCGCTTGCAGTGGCGGCCTAGGTCGGGTCGTTGATGATGAAATCGATGCGAGCCCTACAAAGGCTCGCATTCGATCGAGCTCCGCCTCGAGCTCGCGTTTGAACGCACGGTCGCGAGGGGCGGACTTGAGATAGCCGATGTCGGT
>DATEOP010000432.1:0-4903 GCA_035274065.1 Burkholderiaceae bacterium | reverse complement strand
CATGCGAGTACATCCGCACTTGCCAAGCAGACCCTTGACCGCGACCGTGACCGACAACTCGGGAGCCGCCTGTTTGGCATGCAAGGCCGCAAACAACCCCGCGCCACCGGAGCCGAGAATCAGGATATCGGTCTGCAATCTTCGCAAGCTCGGGCTCTGCGTCAATCTTTCAGGCCTTTACTCCGAGCGAGCGCAACGCATCCGCACGCCTCGCCCGTGCGTCACTGTCTATCGTGTCGTACAGGCTCCCTCCGTGGCTGTCCATTGCGACCAGCAGTGGTCCGAAGTCGCGAATTGCAAAGCGCCACAGTGACTCGGGATTCAAATCGTCGAGATCGACGTCTTCGATACGTTCTATCCAAGTCGTCTGAAGTGCAGCGGCGCCACCGACAACGGCCAGATAGGCACCTCCAAACTCGGTAAATGCGGAGAGCGTGTGATCGCCCATGCCGCCCTTGCCAATGATGATGCGCACCCCATACGCAGACATCAGATCGCGCGTGAAGCGCTCCATCCGCACCGAAGTTGTCGTGCCGATACACAACGGCGCATACCCGGCGGGGTGTTCGCTCGACCGTGGCACCTGCTTAACGTTCGGCGCGGTATGAACCACCGCGTGTCCACGCAAATCGAAACGCGTCGAGCGGCCGCGGTCGAATAGATGAATGAGCGTCGCGTCGCGCAGACCGAACAAGGTTTTCTGCAAAGTGACGGTGTCATTGACGCGGAGCGCGCGCGCATCCTGCTCGGTGATCGGCGTGACGAGCTCGTAGTGCGCCATGCTTAAAACCCGTACTCAACGCCGCGAACACTGAACGTTGCGCGCGCTCTTCGAGCCGAATGGCATTGCATGTTCACCGCCACCGGATTCATTGTGATATGTGTGGCTGCGAGCTCAACATGCACTGCGAAAGCGGTGCTATCGCCGCCAAGCCCCTGCGGTCCAACACCGAGTGAATTCACTGCCCCCGTTAATGCAGCTTCGAGCTTCGCTCCCTCGGGATCGCTGCAAGTTGAGCCCAGCGCTCGCACTGCGGCACGCTTCGCGAGGTGTACGCACAGGTCGGCAGTGCCGCCGATACCCACACCGACGATCGTTGGCGGACAGGTTCTTCCGCCGGCATTCAGCACGCAGTCGATCACGAAGGTCTTGATCGCATCGACACCGTCGGCCGGAATCGCCATTTTCAGAAACGAGTTGTTCTCCGAACCGGAACCCTTCGGAATCATCTCTATCGACATTTCATCGCTGGCGTCGAAGTCGAAGTGGATCACCGGCACCCCAGGCCCACACGATGTCTGCTCGTTCACGCGCGTGATCGGATGCACGATTGACGAACGAAACGGAAGCTCGCGCGTGGCACGCTCGCAGCCGCGCCTTATCGCCTGCTTCAGTTGCGCACCATCGACCAGCACGCCACGTCCGATGGTGACGTTGTAGATCGGAATACCGGTGTCCTGGCAAAGAAGATTATCGGTGCGCTCGGCCACCGCGATGTTCGACATCATCGTGCCGAGCACCCGCTGCGCGGTCGACTCTGTTTCGCTCGCGGAAAGCCGCGCGAATCCAGCCTTAATATCAGGCGGCAACTGCTTTAGCGCGCGCCCGTACAACTCCTTGGCGGCCGTTTCCACTTGCGCAATATCGATCTTTAGCATGGGCTGAATCGTACGCGCTGAAGAGCGCAGTGACCGGAGAGCGTGCCCTGAGCTAAACGCCGAGATTGCGGTAGTACAGCGTGGTGCCGCAAAGCCCGCCTTGGGGCAGCAGTGCATAACCCGGAATCACACCGACGCGCGTCCACCCCTGACGCTCGTACAGGCGCTCGGCTTCGTCACTCGCGGTATCCAGCACCAGTAGCGACTTTTGGCACTCGCGCGCTGCGTCCTCCGCTGCTTGCAGTAGTGCTGCCCCGACGCCTTGGCACCGGGCGCGTCGATGTACCAGCACCTTCGACAGCTCTGCGCGGTGCGGCTGATTCTCGGGCTGGTTGAGCACGAGATGCACCGTGCCGCAAATCCCGCCTGCATCTTCAGCTACCAGTAGCGCGCGTTCGCCAGCAGCGATACCCGCCGCGATCCCACGCCAGAAAGAAACGGCACGCTCGTGTGCCAACGGGTGCATGAAACTCACCGACGCGCCACCGTCGACGCAATCTGTCAACACAGTCGCAAGCTGGCCGACCTGCGCCTCATCGAGCGAGTACAGGCGCCGCACGGTCCACGTGGATGTCTTCATTGCCAAATTCGACTGCTATTTCATCGAATGAAGGCCAATCATGTTGCCCTCTGTGTCGGTGACTAAAGCGATGAAGCCATACTGGCCGATGGAAAATTTCTCCTTGAAGATCTTGCCGCCTTGCGTTGCCGCACGCTTTGCCTCTACCGAGCAATCCTGGCAGATAAAGTAGACGATCGTGCTGTTGCCGCCGGAAGGAAAGCCGGGCATCCGAACCAACGCGCCGGACGCACCGTTAGCTTCCGGCTGCATCGAAAAAGTCCACATCTCGATGCCCGGGTCTTCCAGTTTCTGAAGCTGAGTCTGGAACACGGACTGATAGAAGGCTTTGGCGCGATTCATATCTTGCACGTAGATTTCAAACCAACCGACCGGATTGCTTGCCATTGCGAGCTCCTTCTAGCTGTGAGTTAGACCGTATTAATTTCAGCGCGATGCTGTCTAACGAAACTTTATGCGCGCGAGACGTTTGGCGTTGGCTGTCGCTTTTCGATGCACAGGCGCGATCCCTTTCCCCAAAACGCCTAGCGCAGCGCGTTGAAGCTGTGATGCTGTTACGGCAGACGGCTTTTTACCTCGCGACATCGTAAAGAACGACTTGAAGAACGAGGCTGCCAGCGCCTGGCTGGCCAGCATCGACTCCACTGCCATTGAGTTCCAAGATTCGACGAAGGCCGCGTTCTTCTCGGCGACCATAAGTTCAAACTCCTTACGATCGCGGGCAGAAGGCGTGCGGCCCGAAAGTGCGATGCGAGTCACGCGATGAGTCACCACCTGCGGCACCGCGAACGCGAGCTCCGCAGCTTTGACGGCCAGTGACGTATTAGCGCGCCTTCGACGAATGGCCATCAAACCTTTGGTGCAAAGACGTGCGCCCTGCTTGCTGCATGCATGCCAGTTGACTTCAGTCTTGCAGACTCTTAGCGATCAGCGACAGCAAACGTCTCTGCTCGTCGGCAGTTGTCGCTCGAATTCTGGTGAATTGTTCAAAGTTAAGTTTAACGTCCGCGTAAATCCCTGACGGGTCCTGATGGAAGTGCAGATAGGCCTTTGACTTTCGGTAGAACGAACCCGGCGTACGTTCAACGAGCGAGCGCTGCTCTCTGAGTTTTTGCAGCAGCGGCTCGAGGGACGCCAGGGTGTCTTGACGGGCGTGCTTCACGGTTCGAATGCATCAAATCACGCCGGCTGAAGGGTTGCCTGTCGACGAATGCGCCAGCCCTGCATCAACCAAACGAGTATTGCGACCGCCAACCCTGGCAGGTAGAACCAGTGCGCGCTAATGCGCTCGTTCGGCACCTTAACCGATACGATGTCATAGCCTTGCTCAATCCGCGCCTTCGCCGCGCGACTGCCGAAACGCACGGCACTGACTTGCAATTGTTCACCGAGGCCGCTGACCGTTAAACCGACGTCAGCCAATCGCTTGCGCGCATCAACCGCCGGGTTCTTCCCATCACCAGCGCGCGCACCAAGCTGTACAGCGACGGTCTTGTTCAGATCCGCGCCCTCCATGTTTTGCCCCTTGATCACGAAAACCAGACGATCACCGGCGTCGAGGCTGCTGGCGATCTCGTAAAAGCGAGTGGCAGGTGCATCGGTGTACTCGGGTGCGATGCGGTCGGCAAACCAGTCGGGCCGGAACAATGTAAACGTGGCGAGCAGCAGCAGCACCACTTCCCACCACCGACACTTGACACGAAACCAAGCCAGCGTCGCGGCAGCGAACGTTAGCGAAGCAATCGTCGCCGCTGCTGCGACCAGCGCCGCTTCCCAGAAACCATGAATGTCGATCAGCAACAACGCCGGGTTGAAGATCCAAATAAATGGCAACAGCACGGTACGCAGCGCGTAGACCGAACCCTGTATGCCAACCTGGATCGGATCTTCCTTGGCAATCGCAGCTGCAGCGAAACTCGCGAGGCCCACAGGCGGCGTAATGTCGCCCATGATTCCGTAATAGAAAACGAACAGGTGCACCGCTATTAGAGGGATCACCAGCCCTGACTGCGCGCCCAGCTCGACGATCACGGGCGCCATCAGCGTCGCGACCAGAATGTAGTTTGCAGTCGTCGGCACCCCCATACCAAGCACTAGGCAGACAAACGCGGTGAACAGCAGCATCGCCATCACGTTGCCGCCCGACACCAGCTCGACGAAGTCGGTCATGCGCAAGCCCAGCCCGGTCAACGTAATTGCACCGACGATAAGGCCGGCGCAGCCGGTGGCAACCGCGATGCCGATCATGTTGCGTGCACCGTCGTTGCAGCCGTTGACCACCTCACCGAAGCCGCGGACGAATTCGGTGCCGAAGCTTTTTTTGCCCCTGAAGAATTCGATCATCGGACGCTGCGTCGTCATCAGGATGATCTGCGCCACGATCGCGTAGAACGCTGAAAGCCCGGGCGACAACTCCTCGACCATCAAGCACCACAGCAGCACGCCAATCGGAATCAGGAAGTGCATCCCCGCTTTTACCGTCGGCCATGTAGGTGGCAACACAGGATTGTTGATATCGATATCGACCGGGAGATCGGGCTCGCGCGCGGCGACCCATGTGCTGTAGACGTAAAGTGCGATCAGCAACGCGCCGAGAATCCAGGGGGCAGCAGCGCCAAAAGCCATCTGCGTGCCAATCGCGACGTAGTAGATCGCACCAAACGC
>DATEOP010000431.1:0-11352 GCA_035274065.1 Burkholderiaceae bacterium | reverse complement strand
TGACAGCGCGAACCAGAGTGCAACTCGTAAACTGCAGCGATCGCTCATACTGCAACCCGGATGGCAACGACTGATCTTATCGATTCGCGCACGGCCTGGCTGAGGCTCATCGCCGCACTCGCGATAAGTACGGTCGGCGGCGTGGGCATGTGGTCGGTCGTCGTTGCGCTGCCGGCAATACAGGCCGAGTTCGGTGTTACACGCGCGGCGGCGTCGTTTCCGTACACGCTCACGATGCTTGGCTTTGGCATCGGGGGCATCATGATGGGGCGCTTGTCCGATCGCTTCGGCGTTCGCTTACCGCTGATCGGTGCAACCTGCGCGCTGACGATCGGCTACGTTGCAGCGAGTATGTCGTCTAGCGTTCTGATGTACGCGATCGTGCAAGGTCTATTGATCGGCATGCTCGGCAGCTCCGCAAGCTTTAGTCCATTGCTGGCCGATATTTCGCACTGGTTCGTACGGCGACGCGGCCTTGCCGTGTCGATTGTTGCGTCCGGCAACTACCTGGCCGGTGCGGTGTGGCCACCGATCGTCCAGCATCTGATTGAGACGGTCGGCTGGCGCACCGCGCACCTTTACATCGGAGCGATTTGCCTGCTGACGATGCTGCCGTTGACTTACGCGATGCGGCGCCCGCCGCCGCACATCACGGCCGACGCGAGCAGCGCGCCTGCGGCCGCGCGTGCGCCGCAATCAATTGGCATCTCACCGTTCGCATTGCAGATGTTGCTGATGGTCGCCGGCGTCGCGTGCTGCGTGGCGATGTCGATGCCGCAAGTACACATCGTGGCGTACTGCGCCGATCTTGGCTACGGTCCGGCGGTTGGCGCGCAAATGCTGTCGATCATGCTTGCGTGCGGCATTGTCAGCCGTCTCGCATCCGGCTGGATTGCCGATCACATCGGTGGCCTGCGGACGTTGCTGCTTGGCGCCGCGCTGCAAGGCGTCGCGTTGCTGTTTTATATACCGTTCGATGGACTGACTTCGCTCTTTATCGTCTCAGCGATGTTTGGTTTGTTCCAAGGCGGGATCGTGCCGAGTTACGCGATCATCGTGCGAGAGTATTTCGCGCCGAACGAGGCGGGCGCGCGCGTGGGGTTGGTGATGATGGCCACGTTGTTCGGGATGGCGCTCGGGGGCTGGATGTCGGGCGCGGTGTTTGATCTGACGGGTTCATACCAGGCCGCATTTCTGAACGGACTGCTATGGAACCTGCTCAATCTTTCGATTGTGATCTGGCTGCTGCGCCGGCCTGGACCCCGCTTCGTCGCCGCATAGAGCAAGGCCGCCGGCCGAGCGAAATGCTCGCTGAAGCGCAACCTGCGGCGACGAAACGACGAAAAGAGGGAATGAACTGCAGACGGGGCCAATTTAGCGTCGAAATGGCGATTACAGCTCATGCCGCACTTTGCGCAGTTCATCGCAAGTCGCTCGCAGAAGGCAGTGCTGCTGCCTACAGTTCGGTCCATTGCAACGACCCCAACAAAAGGACCGACGATGAAAACCATCTCCACCCAAGCCCGAATCCTGGCAGCGCTGTCCGCCCTCGTTATGAGCACCGCTGTGCTCGGTGGCACAGTGAGCGCGATGCAGTCCACGCCAAAGGCCGAAATGCCGACCATCTTGATGGAGCGTGTCGTTATCACCGGACACGCAGTCAGCTAAGCAGCCGCACCCGGCGCGCGCAGCGCCCGGTCCTGCTGCGCCGCCAGGCGCGGTTGATAATGCAAAACCCGGCTTCGGCCGGGTTTTTGTTTGGTGTTCACTCACCCGCGTGCAAATGACTATGCTCGGGTATCCAATGTGATCCACCGCGCACCACATCACTGCGGTTCGCTTGCTGCAAGAGACGGAACGGTTAAATGACCACCGACGAGCTTGTCAAGTTGCCGTTTGCTGAATTGCGTGATCGCCTGAAGGCGAGTGCAGAAGAGCTGGACAGCGCCGAGGCCATCGACTTGATGGATGTCCTGCGGTATCTCACTATGCTGCCCGATTGCGCGCACGGGCCGGACAGTGTTGACGCCTTGTTTCATCTATCTAGGAATTTTTTTATCGCATCGCGGCCCACGCAGACGATCCAGGCGGCATCCCTTGCATCCCGCTTAGCGATTGCTTTGGAACAGAACAATTTGCTGTGCAAAGCACGTGGAATGGAGGGAGTCGCGTTATGCCATCTAGGTAAGTTTGCCGAGTCAGCTGCAGCCCTAGCCGACTTTTGGACGCAAGCGCGCTTACTTGGAGATGTTCAACGGGAGACATTGGCAATCAAGAACGTCGGAAGTCTCTATGCGGCCATGGCGCAATGGAGTATCGCAAGTGTGTATTGCAGACGATCCTGGGAGTTAGCCGCTGCGCACGGCTATACACATCTCGAGCTTGGCTCCCGGGTCAACTTTGCAAATTGCGCGCTTCAACTTAGCGACGCAGCATCTGGACTGAGTGCTCTGTTGCCGGCGGCAACAGGCGCACCGAACACGAAGGCGGAGGCCGCCACCTACGCCAGCGCCCATGTCACGCTGGGGCACCTGTATCTGCTGACCGGTGAAACGGACAGGGCTCGCACGCACGCGCATGAAGCGGGCCGCTGCGCCCAGCTCGGTGGCTACAAGAGGACGCTGCAACTTCACACCACATTACTGGGACTCATTGATGTGAAGTCCGGCGAGGTGGAAAGGGGATTAGCGGCCGTGGAAAGCGGACTGGCGTTCGCCAAGCGTGTCAATCATCTGGATGTTGCCGACTATCTAAGCATGTGTGTAGATGCCTGCGAGGCCGCCGGCCGGTCGGACAGAGCATTAGCGTATCTACACGAATTGGTTGCATGGAAGAAGAATTTGATCGATGCGGAGATCCCGCAGCACGAAGGCCTTATTGAGCCGTTACAGCTTGAAGTAGGCGATTCTGTTTTCGACGATCAATTGCGTGTGAGGGCACAGTGGTTACAAGCCGATGTTCGGCAAACGATTCGGCGCTTTGTTGAAACGGCTATCAATGCTGAGATTGCGAGCGGACACGACCTCTATCGAACCTTTCGTGTGGCCAAACTAGCACGCTGTCTGGCCATTGCGATCGGATGGGACGAGGAACGAGTGAACTCTCTCGCTTTGGGGGCGCAGTTATCGAACGTCGGCATGGTCGCAATTCCGACTCGTGTATTGCATAAACCCACAGGTTTGTCCGATAGTGAACACAATATCCTGCGTACGCACCCCGTGTACGGAGCTGAGTTACTGCGTAAGCCAAGGCTGCGGGTCTTCGATGTGGCAAGCGTTGTCGCCGAGCAACATCATGAGCGTTTCGACGGTAGTGGCTACCCTCGCGGTCTCGCTGGTGAAGCGATAGGGGAGGAAGCTCGTGTTGTCGCCGTTTGCGACGCATTTGATGCGATGACTCATACGCGTCCCTGGAGACGAATGCCACTGGCTGTTGACGAAGCCTTAAACGAGCTTAAGCAAGGTGCGCGGAGTCAGTTCGATCCCCGACTTGTGAATGCGTTCGTCGAGCTCGTTGGGCGTGAATTGCAGGAGCACGACGACTTCGATGCGTTTCTATCCGCAGGCGCGGATGAGTACGAGTATGTGCGCGTTCGTGCCCGCATTGAGACGTTGATGGCTGGCGGTAGTGAGTCACGTCTACACCCGACATAGCTGTTCGCAGAACATCCAATGATGGTCGCAGTATTCGCAGCGATGACCTTAGCGCTGATATGCGGTTGGACCGGCCGTCGGTCGTTCGCTGTCGTGCTATTTGTTCTTTGTCTCACGCTATCCATCGGCCTCTTCCTGTTTGAAATCTACAGTCCCGAGTACGGCTTCAGAATGCCGTGGATCCAGACCAAATTGGATGGCTCGCCGTTGCCCCGCTCATGATGGAAGGCTACCAATCGATGACGTTCCAGCGAGTGCTGGCGCAACTCAATTACATCTATCTACTGCTGGTGATGTTTGTGATAGCGGGCATTCTTACCGCCGCTATGACGCTGCAGTATGTGAACGGTGAGCTGCCATGCCCGCTGTGCCTGCTCGAGCGCGTCGCGATGTTCGGCGTGTGCTTCGGCATCATGCTGAACTTCCGGCGCGGGTTTTCGTATCAAAACACGGGTTTCAGTCTGCTGTTTGCAATCGTGCTTCTGGTCGTTGCTGTGCGCCAGAGCCTGCTTGACATATACCCACGGCCCGGACACGAATACATCGGCAGCGCGATACTCGGCATTCATATGCCCGTGTGGTCGATCATTATTGCGTTTTGCCTGTTGGCCGCTTACGCGATCAAGCTCGCGATACTCGGCGGCGACGAATACCTGCGTGCAGCGGACTTGGCAGAGTTTCCTGCGATCAAAAGGACTGCAGAACTCTTAAGTTTGTATGTCATCGTGATCTGTGTAATCAATCTGGTGTCTGTCGTACTGCAATGCGGCCTGGGTGAGTGCCACACTTTCTCTTACAAATTGCTGCAGTAACGCTAACTGATCACTTGGTCCGGAACGGCAAACTTCTTCTGATCAATTGCATAGCAGGCAAGCACTCGTCCAGCAGCGTCAAACAGAGCGTTCGCACCGTCCTCGGTAACAATTCCGCTCGCGATAAAGCGGTCGACAAATCGGGACGTGTTGAAGAAGTAAGACCTCGGAAGCTCTGCAAGTGCGAGGTAGTGAACCTCGTACGCGTAGCGCGCTAGCTCGCTGACCAGCCCCAACTTTTCGTCGAAATGCGGCCGCACGTTCGTACGGACATACATCTGCATTTCTTCGCCCGGCAGCAGCTTCGAGCACATCAGATTGGACAAATAGTCGCCGACTCGCGCCAATGTTTTGCGCGCGAGAATTGCGGGCAGTTCGGTGGAGCTTGGCGATAGAGCCGCTGTTTCTAAGTCGCTAGCGCGCGTGCTGTCTGGAATGGCCGCGATGGTGCGCGCAAAGCAATCGCCGAGCTGAGTGCGAGCTTCTCGATAGGCACCCTTATTTTCCTCGGCTATGTAGAGAAACTTTGCCGCATGTGCCAAATGTCCCCACTCGTGCATAACGCGCGCGCCTAGGAACAGCCGGAAATACGGCGGCGCGGGGCTGGCCAGGCAATTAAAAGCCGTTTGTTTCAATTTGTGTACCACTGCTCGCCGTGCTGGATCGACGTAGGTACCACCGCCGAATTCCAGTACGGAGTAACTTCTTGGCAGCATCTCAACATCAGCGACACAGTCGAGAAATTGACGCGAACGTAAATCTATCGTGCGCAAGTCCTCGTGCAAGCTCGCAACTGCAGTATTGCTGGCGTCAACCAATGCCCTCCGCATCCATCGCGGATCATTCATCTCCGGCGACCACACTGTTGTGCCGTCCGGTGCGACCACGATCACATGCGCGCGCGCTTGCTGCAGCCAGTCGCAGAGTAGATCAACGGTGCGTGAGCGAGCGGGCACGGTTGGCGGTGCAGTGATCTGCATGGCCTCATTCGCAGCGCGCTCGCCCGCGTCGCAAAGCGCCGTCACCTGTTGCTGCAAGCGCTTCGGCACGTACAGATCCGCGCCCTCCACGGCAAGATACGGTTCCGTTGGATCCTGCTGCGGCTCGCGCAGCGGAATGTGCAGAAGCTGGTCGATCCAGTCGAACGCGCCGGCCAGCGCAATGAAACATCTTGCATCGGGTCTTGTCGCTGATACTGCGGCGGCGGCAAATGCACTCCGGCTTGCATCGTCGCGGTCGAACCAGTAACTCAGGTTGCAAACGAGCGCAGCACGCACTGACGGCAGCAGCGCGAGGCGATCGACATGCACCAGCATGTAAGCGACATACTCCGCGTGCGTGTTCAGGTCCGACGTGTACAGCAGCGAAGATGTGCCGATAAACGGCTCCATGTACGGAAAGACTCCTCGCTGCTCCGAAATGATCAGAAGGTTCGTCTGACGTGGCGGAAACCACGAGCTTGGCGCGCGCGTAAAAAGATCACGACACCGCTGCCAGTACAGTGCGTTGCCGCGTTCGAGACAGTCAATTTGCTTGTTTGCCAACCGGCCCTCGCTTACTAGCAGTTCGGCGAACTCCGGCTCGAGCCCGTACTCATCGAGGACCTCGGCTGGCACCACGACAATGTTCGGGTGCGCAAGGGCAAAGCGACGCATCGAAGCTGAGATCGGCATGCGATTGACTCTATCACTGCGATCTCGTGTGACTTCCAGGAAAAATTGACTGCGAATCGGCCGAATAAAACACCGGAATTCCAGCGAGCATTCGACGTGGTTTCAGGCTAATCCGATCGGATTAACTGATGAGCGAAAACTTAGCAAATACACGGGTTTGCCGGCGTCGGTGAAAACCAAAGGGTAGTTACTAGTCATCCTTCCCCACGAGTTATTTTTTGCTCGAACGCAGGCACAGTTTGCCTCCGGTAAGCCTTGCAAATCCCTTAGGGAGAGAACAATGATGGACAGACTTAACGCACGCATCGCGATTCCGCTGCTCGCAGTGGTGGGCGCGCTCTCGGGCTGCGGCGGCGGGGATACGGGAAACACCGCAGCGCCGGCACCGGCTCAGACCGCGGCGGCAACGTGTGCGACGCCACCGCAACTTTTCACAAGCGCAGTATGGCCGAGCATGAGCAGTACCTGCTTGGTGTGTCACCGCGCGGGCGCAGTCGCCAGCGGTACGAAACTCGTGTTCTCTGCAGGCGCGTCGACGGAAGCCAACTATGGAGTGCTGCGTACGTTCGCGGCCGCCAACGGCGACCTGCTGATGTCCAAATCGATAGGCTTGCCAACGCACAGTGGCGGCAAGCCGTTTGGCGATGCCAATTCACAGCAATACAAAGACCTCGCATCACTACTGCCGAAGCTGAAAGAAAGCTGCAGCAGCGAAGTCATTGCGACCGGACAGTTCTGGAACGACGTCAAGTTTGCTGACAACGCGACGATGCTGCAGAAGGCGTCCGTCCTGTTCCAGGGACGTAACCCCTCGGAAATGGAAAAGGCAGCGGTCAACGGTGGCGGCGACACAGTGCTTCGTCAAACGATCCGCGGCTACATGGACAACGGAGCATCGTTCGACAACTTCCTGACCGAGGCGGGACACGTTCAATTCCTGGTAAGCGGGGTCACTGTCTTTGGAAACGACAGGGGCTTGAACTCCGCGGACTATCCACCGTCGGCCACGGCAGTGATTGATAACCAGAATCCGCCGGCCGGTGTTCGCGCGCGTGTTGACACAGGTATCCGTATGGAGCCCGTCAACATCATGAAGTACATCGTCAAGACGGATCGCCCCTGGACGGAGATCGTCACCGGCAAGTACACAGTGCTCAACAGCATTACGGCAATGACGCTTGGTGCGGAGGTTCAAGGCACCTTTATGGATCCGACCAACGATAACGAGGTTCTGCCTGCAGTGATGCCGAACCTTCGGTCGCCCAACGGTGTCCGCGAGCACGCCGGTGTGCTAACGACTCATTCGTTCCTTGATCGTTTTCCGAACACGGATACGAACGCCAACCGGCATCGCGTCAGCGAAGCGTCGAAGCGCTTTATCGGGCTATATATCCCGTTGCTGGCATCGCGGCCGCTCGAGGACGGTGTCTTTAGAAATTCGGTCACTGACAATCCAGGATGTGCCGTTTGCCACGACATCATGGATCCAATGGCGGGAGCGTTCCAGAACTGGGCGCCGAACAACCGCTTCCGTCCGAATGGCACCGGTGCAGCCGCGGACATTCTGCCCAACTTCTACAAGTCGGCCAACTACATGAACGACGCGAAGGGCAACGAGTTTTATCAGATGGGCGACAAATGGTTCCGGGATCGTAAAACTCCGGGGTATGGCAGCACCACGATGCCGAACGCTTACAACAATCCGAATGCGGCAGAGTGGCTCGGCGCGCAGTTTGCCGCAGATTCGCGCTTCGCAAAGGGTTCGGTGGGGTTCTTCTACAAGGCTCTATTCCAACGCGACGTGCTGCAGCCGGTAGTTGACACGACCGCACCGGATGCGGCTGCCCGCCTGGCTGCGTACAACGCACAGCAGGAAGAGTTCAACGAGATTGCTGAGCGCTTCAAGGCCGGTGGTTACAAGGTCAAGGATCTGCTGGTCGACTTGATGCTGAGCAAGCAAGCCCGCGCCAATGGAATCTCCGGCACGGTAAGCGCCCAGCGAGCAAGCGCGCTCGCCAACATCGGCGCCTCCAACTTGCTGTCGGCGTCGCGTCTGCAGCGCAAGTTTGTTGGGTTAGTTGGTTCGGCGCACGCTGGCTTCAACAATCCGTTCGCCGGTCCCGCACTGTCGTATTCTGAATTTGACGGCGGCGTTTCGCGTAATACGGTTGCCACTCACTTCACGTCAAGTCAGGTGAGCGCTATCGACGGGGCGGCCGTGCAGAATGCGTGCAGATGGGTGGCAGCGGACTTTGCGAAGCCAGTGACGACTCGCTTGCTGTTCCGGGAGGTGGCGATGACCGACACACCGGCCAATCAGGCGGGTACCGACAAGATCCTGGCGAACATCGTTTACATGTTTGACCACTTGTGGAACCAACGCGTCACCTCTACGGATGCGGAAGTGCAGCGCATGTACAAGCTGTTGGTCGATGTCTATAACGATCGTGCTACCGCGTCGCCAAGGCCGTTGACATGCCAGTTGAACGCCGGCAATGACCCGACAGGTATGGGTCGGGTGTGGGCGATAGGCCTCACTTACATGATCAGTGACCAAGCCTTCCTGACGTACTAACCGGTTGACGAGCCCGATTAAAGGAGTGATTTAAATGGACCGCAGAGAATTCTTCTTAAATACGGCAAAGGCATCCGGCGTAATGCTGCCGTGGTGGGGATTGCTGCCCATCACCGCCCACGCCCAGGTAGCTTCCAAGATACTTATCTATTACCACACCGATGGCGGGATGGTTAACGATATGTTCCTGGATCCTTCTCCTGACCGGCGATACAACCTGTACTCGCAAAACGGATTGGCGATTCCAGGCAGCGGCAATATTCGCATCGCACCGGCAGGACAAAACGCGGCATTCCTAACCCGATTCCGCGACCAGATGCTAGTCATCAACGGTATCAATACCGAGACGAATAGCCACGAAGACGGACAGGTTGCTTCCGCCACCGGCAAGCTGATGATGGGCTACGCCCCGCTATCAGAATTGCATGCGGCCAAGTACGCAGGCGGCGCGCCGGCGGGATGGCTGGTGAGGGACGGCGGCACCGTTAGCACGGGCCTGTACCCGGCCACTGCGGTGCCGGATGGAGCCCAGTTGCGCGCGATGGTCGACCCGCTGGCAGCAAGCGGCACCACCGATTACGTCAAGCGCACTGATTTCAACAAGACAGTTGAAGCACGACAGGCACGCCTCGAAGCGCTGAAGGCAAACGGCATCATGCTGCCAAAGGAGCGCCTGGTTACCGACGAATTTCTTGCCGCTAAAGAAGCGCGGGTCAGATTGCAGGCTGTTGCCGCGAACATTCCTGCAACTTTTGGAAACAATCCGGACATCGAGGTTTTCATGATTGCGGCACAGTCCGGTATCACGGCTGCCGGAACGCTTTCCAGTGGAGGTTTCGACTGCCACGGAAGCGAACTCGACTACGAGGGTAACAATGGCGCGTTGACCAGGATGACGAATCGCTTGACCTTCATTTGGGACGAGGCCGCGCGACGTGGCATTGCAGATCGACTCTATGTCGTCGTAGCAGGCGAATTCAGCCGGACGCCGCTGAATGGTAGCAACGGCCATGATCATCAAAACTTCGGCGCCGGTGCTTTGGTTATGCTTCCTCCGGGGTCGGGATTGGGTAACCGCGTAGTGGGTTACTCCGCCACTATGAATCTGCACCAGTCGAGAACGATCAATCCGAAAACTGGCGCACCGGATCCCAACGGAATCGTACTTAAGCCGGCGCACTATCACGATGCGCTGCGTGATTTCCTGGGCGTGCAGCCTACTAACCCGGCGCTGGGGTTGGGCGTGCCGGCGTCGGAAAAGATCAACCTGTTCAGTACAACGATGTCAACGGGGTATCCGGAACTTACCGTCTGACCAATCTCAAACCTAACGCGCGTCGTGACCATCGAAAGGCGGTCCGGCGCGCGTTTCTTTTCTGTACTCTTGCACTAGCAGCGAACGCTGGTGCTGCTGCGGAATTGCGCGGCTTTGTCAGTGAGGGCGGAGCGGGCGTCCTGCAGTTTCAGTTTTGCAATGGCCCCGTGCTGGGCAGAGAACTGTTTCCAATCGAAGACAAGACACCGAACGGCTCTCTGAGGCAAGGGGTGGGCGCGGTGCGTCAGATCATGCTGCGCCGGTATCAACCGCTGTACGTCGAGGCGCGTGGCGAGCGTGGCAAGACAAATGCAACGGTGTATCAGTTCCAGCGAGCCTTGGGCACCGTCGAATCGTGCAAGGCGCTTCCGCGTGATATCCAGCCCAATGCGCGCTTGCTGGCAGCCGGCGACGGGCCCGCGTGGCGGCTCGTCGTCACCGACACGAGCGGACTGCTTGAGCTGCCCGATAAAGTATCCCTGAAACTTTCCGCTGCGGCGTTCAAGGCGGCGGGCAATGACCGAGCCGCAAAAGAAAATATCGCACGCATCTACGATGCAGTTACTTCACAAGGCAGCGCAATCCAAATCGAAGTCAATCCTCAGATGTGCACCGATGGTCGATCTGAGACAGCGTACGGCGCGCGTGTTCTGGTGCGCTTTGAGAAGCGTTCAGTGCAGGGATGTGCGTCTCGGTTTTAGCAGGCACCTCGTTCTTGTCGCCTAGAAATCTTCAAGGATCTTCGCACGCGTGTACTGGGCGCTTCGCTCGAAGCGGCGCTTTGTACATTGTGACGCTACAAAACATTGAAAGTCGCGTGCCTGACTCACGCAATGGAGTTTTGGCGCGGTAGTTGATGACGTAGAGTTGCGCCTGCATGAAGATCGCCACCTTCAACGTCAACGGCATCACGAGCCGTCTTCCTCGACTTCTCGAGTGGCTAGAAGAGTCCAGCCCCGATATTGTTTGCCTGCAGGAACTGAAGACCTCCGACGCGACATTCCCGCAACTTGCCATTCAAGGCGCGGGCTACGGCGCAATCTGGCATGGCCAAAAGGGGTTCAACGGTGTGGCGATTCTTGCAAAGGGCACTGAGCCGATAGAGCGGCGTCGTGGATTACCGAACGATCTCGACGACACCCATAGTCGATACCTGGAGGCTTCAGTTAACGGGCTGATCGTAGGGTCGATTTATCTGCCAAATGGAAATCCGCAGCCTGGACCCAAGTTTGATTACAAGTTGGCGTGGTTTCAGCGGCTGATCGATCACGCCGCGCAGTTGTACGACTCTGGCGAGGAAGTCGTACTCGTCGGAGACTACAAC
>DATEOP010000430.1:0-2749 GCA_035274065.1 Burkholderiaceae bacterium | reverse complement strand
GGCGACCGACGTCGGCTCGCCGACGATGCAGTAGTCGATTTTTTCGCCACGCGCTCGCAGCGCGTCGACCACCTTGACTGTGCCGTCCGTTGCGGGGCCTTCTTCGTCAGAAGTGAGCAGCAGCGCAATCGAGCCACGATGAGCCGCGTATTCAGTGACGAACTGTTCGGCGGCTACGACGAACGCGGCAACCGAGCTTTTCATGTCGGCCGCTCCGCGTCCGTACAGCGTGCCATTACGAATCGTCGGCTTGAACGGATCGGATGACCACTTGTCGAGAGGTCCTGACGGCACGACGTCGGTGTGCCCGGCAAAGACGAAAACCGGGGATTCGCGTCCGCGCCGAAGCCAGGCGTTCGTAACGCCATTGGTGGTGATCGTTTCGGTAGCGAAGCCGACCGGTCGCAAGCGGTCGGCAATCAGCGCCTGACAGCCGTCGTCGATCGGCGTGACCGATCGGCGTGCGATCAATTGCTGAGTGAGTTCGAGAGTGGAAGTCATCGGAGCGAAGCGGCCGCGATTGTAACGGCAGCGCTTCGCGCCGTGAGTTAGATGTTCAGCGTGAACTCGGAGAACGATGCGTCCTGTTGTCCTGACTCTGCTGCGCGTTGCTTGCGCTCGGCCGGAGAAAGCGGCTTGCCGGCGTTATTGATGAACCACAACAGATTGTTTTGCGAGTCTGCGGCTGCCAGCGCGTCCTCGCGCGTGATCTGGTCGGCCTGGATCAACGAATACAGACTCTGCTCGAACGAGATGCTTTCGGGCGCAAGGCTCTGCTCCATTGCCTCTTTAATCGCTGGCACGTCGCCGCGCTCGATCAGGTCGGCGATATGCCGCGTGTTCATCAGGACTTCGACTGACGGTACGCGGCCGCCGCGCTTGGAGCGGATCAGCCGCTGCGACACGATGGCTTTGATCGCAACCGACATGTCCTGAAACAGCGCCTGGCGCGTTTCGGGGGGATAAAAGCTGATCACGCGATTCAATGCATGGGAACTATTGGTCGCATGCAGCGTGGCGACGACAAGGTGACCCGACATCGAATACGCCACTGCAGCACTCATCGTGTCGCGGTCGCGAATCTCGCCGATGAAAATAACGTCGGGAGCCTGCCGCATCGCACTGCGAAGCGCCGCCTGCAATGTGCGTGCGTCGGAGCCGATTTCGCGCTGATTGATGATCGACTTCTTGTTGCGAAACAGATATTCAATGGGATCTTCGAATGTCAAAACGTGGCCAGTGGTCAGCTCGTTTCGATGATCGAGCATCGACGCAATCGTGGTCGATTTACCCGAACCCGCTGCACCGACGACGAGGATCATGCCGCGCCGCTCCATGATCAGGTCTTTCAGCACTTCCGGCAGGTGCAGCGCGTCGAGCTTCGGCACATCGTGTGGAATGAAGCGAATCACTGCCGAAATGGATCCGCGTTGCAAAAATGCGCTCAACCGGAAGCTGCCGATACCCTGCACCGGCAAGCCGATATTCAATTCCCGTGAGTCTTCAAGCTCGCGAAAGTGGGCGTCGGTCAGGCGCTCAGCCAGCAGGGAAACGATAGCCTGCGGCGCGAGTCGATCCTGATTGATCGGCACGCACACACCGTTAATCTTGATCGTGATCGGCGAGCCAACCGAGAAAAACAGATCCGACGCCTGTTTTTCGGCCATCAGATTGAACATGCGTTCGAGGGACATCGGTCGGTTCCTGCGTCAGACGGAGCGGCAAGGATAAAGCGCGATATTGACGCTTGGCATACCGCCAAACGGATGAAAAGCGGGCGAATTTATGGGCTGAGGGCGCAGGCGTCGCTAGTCGCGCAGCAATTCGTTGATCGCCGTCTTGGCACGGGTGCCGGCATCGACTTTCTTAACGATTACCGCGCAGTAAAGGCTGTATTTGCCGTTTGAGGAGGGCAGGTTGCCTGAAACCACGACTGAGCCGGCGGGAACCCGGCCATAGCTGACTTCGCCTGTGGCGCGGTCATAGATCTTGGTGCTCTGGCTAATGTAGACGCCCATCGAAATGACCGAGTTTTCTTCCACGATCACGCCTTCGACAATCTCGGAGCGGGCGCCGATGAAGCAGTTGTCCTCGATGATCGTCGGGTTCGCCTGCAGCGGTTCGAGCACGCCCCCGATGCCGACGCCGCCCGACAAATGCACGTGCTTGCCGATCTGCGCACACGAACCAACCGTCACCCACGTATCGACCATCGTGCCTTCGTCCACATAGGCACCGATGTTGACGAACGACGGCATCATGACCACGTTCTTCGCGACGAAGCTGCCGCGCCGCGCGACTGCCGGCGGGACCACTCGAACTCCTGAGCGAGCAAACGCAGCACCGTCCCAGGTAGCAAACTTGTTAGGCACTTTGTCGTAGAACTGACCGAAGCCGCCCTGCATCGGCTCGTTATCGTTCAACCTGAATGACAGCAGCACAGCCTTCTTCACCCACTGATGCACGACCCACTTGCCGTCGCGCTTTTCTGCTACTCGCAGCGTGCCCGCATCGAGCTGAGCAATTGTCTGCTCGACGGCGGTGCGCACTTCCGGAGGTGCCGAGGACGCGCTTACAGTGGCGCGCTGCTCGTGGGCTTCGTTGATTACGCTTTCCAGATTCATCAAGAGCTCGTGGGGTCGAAGGACGCGATGCGTTCGGCTGCATCGACGGCCTCAGCATACGATGCAACCAGCGCAATCCTGACGTAGCCTCGGCCAGGATTGCCGTCGCTCGTGTCACGCGACAG
>DATEOP010000429.1:0-2972 GCA_035274065.1 Burkholderiaceae bacterium | reverse complement strand
TATTCTGGTCGGCACCGAAGGTACAGACTTCAACAAGTACATCGGACTCGACTTCGGCATCGTCGGAACGCTCAGCGAGAGCGACAAGAATTATCTGGCGCAGAATTTTCTAGCGTTCTTTCAGCACGATTACAAGCGTGTCGCCGAGCTTCATATCGAATCGGGATGGGTGCCGGCAGACACACGCGTTGACGAACTCGAGAACGCGGTCCGCGCATGCTGCGAGCCGGTGTTCAACAAGCCGCTGAAGGACATTTCACTCGGTCAGGTATTGATGCGGTTGTTTCAGGCATCGCAGCGCTTCAACGTCGAGGTGCAACCACAACTCGTACTGCTGCAGAAGACGTTACTCAATATCGAAGGCCTGGGTCGTCAACTCGATCCTGAGCTCGACTTATGGAAAACTGCCAAGCCATTTCTGGAGCGCTGGATGGAAGACCAGGTCGGTTGGCGCGGCGTTGAAGAAAGGCTCAAGCGTGAAGCGATGCAATGGACTTACCTGCTGCCGCAGTTGCCGCGATTAATGCATGCCGCGTTGCTGCGGCATTCCGACGACGGACAGCTGATCAATGAGGTGCGAATGTTGCGGCGTGAGCAACGAGTGACCAACATCTGGTACGCGGTCGCCACCGCGTTGCTTGCCGTTGTTGTTGCAGTCGGGACATGGGCCGTCTGGCGAGCTTGATGGCTGATCGAGAGTTGCGCCGCAAGACTAGGCCATGCGCGGCATTGACCGGCGCCTGATCCTCGTTATTGTTGTTCACCAATCGAATTTCGAGCGTTAATGAACGCATCTGCTGCCTGGATTCGCCCGTCGTTCGCCTTCTTGTTCGGCGTTGTACTGAGTGCGTGCGGCAGTGGCGACTCCGGCCCGCCTGCTGTGCCGGCGCCGGTCGTCCCGCCCGCGTTGCTTACGTGCGAGCCGCTGCGCTTCGGCGGTGCTAGGTTTTCCGCCGTGGCTGATGCGAATGTTGCGGTCGGCAAGGCGGCGGGCGCGGTACTCGCCGGCTGCCTCGGCGCCGTTAGCAACGTGCAGTGGACACAGACGGCCGGGCCTGCAGTCACGTTGTTGTCGGCTAAGTCACAGGCGATCAGCTTCGAGCCCCCAAGTGCGGGCACCTATACATTCTCGGTGACCTTTGTCGACGAGCGCGGCGCGCCGCAGATCGCTAACGTCAGCGTCAACGCCGTGGCGCCTTCGGAGCCGGTCGCTGTGTCGGTTCGAGTCGATCACGCGGTGCGCAAAAGCGGCAACGTGTCGTTGCGGGCATGGCCTGCCTTGGCGGCTGGCGAAACTAACACCTGGACGCAACTTACCGGCCCGCAGGTCACACTCGATGTCAGCGATCCGAACCGTGCGTTGTTCGTTGCGCCCGAGGTCACACGCGACACCGCGTTAACGTTTCGCGTAACGCGTCGCACAGCGAATGGTGCGACGGACAGTGACGACGTGTTCGTGCTGATAGAAAACTACGCACAGGCACCGCCCGATCCTAACGGCAGCTTGGGGTTTGTGTTCAGCGATTTGCACGTTTCACATACCTATCCGTATCGAGCCAGCGGTCTATTTGCGGGTGCACTCGTTCGCTGTACTTACGAAGCCAATTTGCAATACACCGGCGGCTCGACCAACTTATGCCCGCTGTCGACGCTGCCGTTCTTGCACCAAACCACAGCAGGTGCGGTTCCGACGGTCGACCAGATCATGGATCGGGTGGTCGTATCGCATGACTGGATGGGCGAGACCTTCGAACAGCTGTTGCGGACGCAGGCATCGCAGGACATGCTGCGGCTGTTTAACGGCGTTACGGCGATTGTGATCGGCGCGCAGGTCAGACCAAGCTTTTATTACGCGTTGACGGGCGCGATCTATCTCGACGCCGACAATTTCTGGCTGACCGCCTCGCAGCGCGACGTCATCAACGAAGCGCCTGACTTTCGCTCCGATTTCGATCGTGACCTGATGTACTCCAGCGTCTGGCGTTACACGCAGAACAATCAGAACATCTTCTTGCCGTTTCCGGCCACGTCGAGAATCTCGCGCGACGTCCCTTATCTGCTCGCCGAAGCGGGCTGGCTCCTTTATCACGAGCTTGCGCACGCGTCGGATTTCTTACCTCCTTCCGTGCGCGCGGGACTAAATACCTCGCTGTCGGCATGGGGAAACATATCGCCCCGCTACCAAGCGCGGCAACTTCCGTCTGACCAGATGACTATGAACTTTCCATTGCAATCGCAGCCACTGGTCGGCCTGGCGCAGGTGAAATTTTTCGGGACCATGGCAGACGCAACGCAGCGCGCATACACGCCGAACGACGTAGCCAATTTTTTCGCAGCTGATCGCGCGACCGACGAATACAACTACTCCACAACGCGCGAAGACCTTGCGATGACCTTCGAGGAATTCATGATGGTGCGCAACCACGCGTGGCGCCGCGACGTTGCGATCACCGACAAGATCGGGTTCGAAACGACGAGTGCGGATCTGATCGTTCGCTTCGGACAGCGCGGACGCATCGGCGAAGCAGCGATTAAGCCGAGAGCGCAGCTGGCTGTGCAGGAGCTTGCGCCCTGGGTATTGCAGGCCGATGCGAACGCGGTCACAAATCTGCCCGCGCCGATCGCGATGCGTGCCGGGGACTCGTGGACAAACAATCTAATTGTTCCCGCTCCTCCCGGCGGTCTGTTAGGGCCGCTGTCGGTCCGCGGGCCACTCGATGTTGCGGCTGACCGGGCCCTGTTGGCGCGCGCGCTTGCCGGTGCGCACAGCCGTCACGGACCGCGGACACCCAACGAACGCTGGTTGAAACGAACGGGAACTCAACGGTGAGCGCTCTTACGGTCTTGCGCGGCGTCCTGCGCAGATGCACCGCGTTTTCGCTGTTTACCGTTATAGGTTTTCTAACCGTGGGCGCGGCGCAGTCGGCGCCCTCAAACGATCGTGGGCTGTTCTGGAAAGTCGAGAAGGACGG
>DATEOP010000428.1:0-7408 GCA_035274065.1 Burkholderiaceae bacterium | reverse complement strand
TCGCGCATGCGCGCCTCAGGCAGCATCGTGACCTCGGTGCGTGCGAGATTGATCCGCCCGGAGTCGACCCTGCCGTTATCGGGCAGTAACCGCAGAATCGAAAGTGCGGTCATCGACTTCCCACAGCCTGACTCGCCAACGAGTGCGAAAGTTTCGCCGCGTTCGATCGTCAGCGATAGTGCGTCGACCGCACGTACGAGACCGGAGTCGGTGTCGAGCACCGTGCCGAGATCTTCGACGGCCAACGCCGTGGTTGTCAGGGGCTCGGTCGCGGCCCGCGATGCATCACCCGAGAAGACACTGAGTTCGGTAGAGCGATTCGCCCCAATGCTCACGCCGCTTCCTTTAACGATCGTCGCGGCCGGAAGACTCTTGCTCGTGGATCGAAAGCTTCGCGAACAGCGTCGGCGAATAGGTTTGCGGCGAGTACCAGCGCCAACATGAATGTGAAGGCAGTCGCCAGATTCCACCAGACGACTGGATCACGTGACATCTCGCTGCGAGCGAGGTTGATCATCGAGCCGAATGACGATGAATTCGGATCAACACCGACACCGACGTACGACAACACCGCCTCGTACAACACAAGAGCCGAGAAATCGAGCACAGCGACGATAAGCACCAGGTGCATCACATTTGGCAGCACGTGGCGCGCCATCACGCGCCATTTGCTTACTCCGAATGCATGCGCCGCCTGCACATAATCGAGCTCAGTGATTTTCAGCGTTTCGGCCCGGAGCAATCGGCACAAAGTAGCCCAGCCGGTGACGCCAAGAATCAGGCACAACAGAAATAACCGGAATTCGGCGCGCTCGACGCCGGTTGAAAAAGTGTCCGCGTGCTGGTCAATGTAGACATTGATCAGCAGCACGAATGCAGCAACAAGCAGGATCGGTGGAATCGACGACAGCACGGTATAGAAGTACTGGATGCCGTCGTCCACCCAGCCCCTGAAGTAGCCGGCAAGAATGCCGAGCACGATTGCAAGCGGCAGCGTCGCAATCGTGGCCAACGAACCGATCACCACGGCGGTGCGAATACTTTTCAACGCCTGATACAAAACATCGTTGCCGGTGCGGTCGGTGCCAAATGGGTGGTAGTACGGCCACAGCGCTGCGAGCCAGCCAATCACCATCGCCATCACGATCACCGTGATCAGCATGGGCCGCCACGGGATCTCGGTCCGCCCGTGCGCAATCTCCGATACTGTCTTGCGCGTACCTCCATGTCTGCGGCCTAGCCAGGCTGCCACAGCGATCGCGATTGCGATACCCGCGACCAGACCCGTCAGCACTCCGCGCAAAGAGCGCGCTACCAGATCTGCTTTCCACTCACGTTCCGGATCTTTTAAATGAGCGCCGCCAAATAGCAAGCGGGGATTGCTGCGCACTTCCTTGCCGTCCACGACTTGCGTTTCCTTTTGAAACGACCAATAGGCGAGCGGTATCGAATACGTTTTTTCGCGTGACTGAATTGCGTGCGACATCAGTGCATCGAAGATCGAAGTCGTGCGGGTGGCGTAGGCAACTGGTGCGTCGGCAGAAGCGCCTTCCACCGCGGACAGTCGCGGACGGAAATGAACGGAATCCAGCAATGCGATCGCGATGAACACGCCGAGCACGACCGCCGCACACATCGCCGGTGCGCTCCGCAGCACGTGCGACCAGTTGGCTCGGGCGCGTGCGTTATTTCGTATGCGCCAGATATAAATGGCGATGCCCGCCACGACGAGCCAGAGCACGAAGTCTGTCCACAGAAATACGAACTTAGGCAAGCCGCACTCTCGGATCGACGAAGGTATAAGCGATATCGGTGGCGAGATACGCGAGGATGTACAACAGCGATCCCAGGAAAACCATCACGTGCACGATCGCGAAGTCCTGGCCGCCGATCGCTTCGATCACATAGGTTCCCAAGCCAGGAATTCCGAAGAACGACTCGAAGACGATCGACCCCAGAAACGCGTAGGGCAGCAGCGCGCTGACATGCGTCAAGACCGGCAACCATGTGTTGCGCAAGACGTGACGGAACAGAACGACCGCTTCCGATAGCCCCTTGGAGCGCGCGGTGCGAACGTAATCCTTGTTCGCCTCCTCCAGCAGCATCGCACGAAAGAGCCGCGCTTCCGAGCCGAGCTGAAAAACAATGCCGACGATGATCGGAAGCGCCAGGAACTTGAGCAAGCTGAGCCCCGGCACGAATCCCGACAACGGCACCAGCTTCAGCATCTTGCCGAAAAACCACTGCGCCATGATGATGTAGAACAGGCTCGAGATCGACATCATCACGACGCACAGCACCGTGCCCCAGAAGTCGAGGTAGCTCGCGCGAAAGAACACGAGCAGCAATGAGAAGAGGATGCTGACGATGACTGTCAGCAACAGCATCGGCCCCGCGAGCGTAAGGCTCACCATGATTCGAGTGCCGATTTCGTGCCTCAAATCGCGCCCGCTGTCGGTTGACCCGAAATTCAGCGTGAACAGCCGCAACGACCGGTCGTAGAAAATCGTGTCGGTGATCTTGCCAACACCTTCCGCCTCACGGTTGAACCACAGCGGCTTGTTATAGCCGTGTGAGGCCTTCCATTGTTCGATCGCTTCGGCGGTAACACGCTTCCCGCCGATATTGAGTCGCGCGATGTTGTCGGGCGAGTTGACGGCAAAAAAAAGCGTGAACGTCAAAAGATTGACGCCAACCAAAATCAGCACCGCGTACAAACAGCGGCGAAGAATGTAGGCGCCCAACTATTCGGCCCCGCCGACCGCCAGCCCGCGCGCTGCGTTTTCGCGTTCGCGCCGTTTCCAGGTCCTGTAGGCTGGAATGACGGCTGCTACGAGGGCCAACACAATGACAACGATCGGCCACCAGATCGGGTGATTCCATTCTGCAATCTTTGTTGCACGCAAGACTGGGTCGATTTTCATGTACATCAAGCGGTCGTTGACCAGCGGTCCGGCTTTGACGTTACCGACCCATTGCTGGTGGACAGTACCGGCATACGGGTTGTAGCCAAACGCCCACGCCGCGTCCTCCTGCGTGATCGCAATCATCCGGTCGATCACCTGCTGCTTGCGGGGCCCGTCGTCGAGAAACTTCAGTTCCTCGAACAGCTTGTCGAACTCCTCGTTTTTGTAGTTGGACGAGTTTTCGCCGTTGCCTCCCGTCAACGCCTTCGAGTTCGGACCGTACAGCAGGAACAGGAAATTCTCGGCATCAGGGTAGTCGGCGAACCATCCCCACCAGAAAATCTGCAGTGAACCCTTTTCTGCCTTTTCCTGAAAGCGGTTGAAATCCGTTGCGCGGATTTCGAGTTGAACGCCGATCTTTGCGAACTGCCGCACCATCCATTCGACTTCGGCCTTCAATTCCGGCGTCAGCGTGCGCTGATAGTCGTAGTTCAGCACGAGTGGTGCGCCGGTTTTGGCATCGCGACCGTCGGGGTAGCCGGCCTCGGCAAGCAGCTTCTTGGCAACCTCGATCGACTTGCGGCGCGGCTTGCCATCGACTACGTCGTAGACGACACGGTTGATCGAGTCCTTGCGAAAGCCGAATACGCCGGGAGGTACAGGGCCCATCGCAGGTTCGCCCGCGGCCTTGCTTTCAAATACCCGCACGAATTCTTCCCAGTCGATCGCTATCGAAAGCGCCTGGCGCAGTTTGCGATTGCGAATCTGCTGATCGGACGTGTCGCCCTTGCCAACGACCGGATCGAGCCAGTTGAACCCAACGTACCAGTTCGAGATTTCGAGCGTCCGTGGCATTTGTACGCCCCGTTCGCGATACATCTGCGCGATTTCCTCCGAGTTTTTCGCGTCGAAATCGAACTCGAGCAGCGTGTCGAACCGGTAAGTCACCGGGACGTCGTAATAACCCTGCAGAAACTTGGCCTTCTGTGGAATTCTTTCCTTCTCGATCGCCATCACGATGCGATCGATAAAAGGTATCGGTTTGCCGCAGTCGTTGAGCAGCCCTGCCGCCTTGTCGGCCTCTTCGCCCTCGCACGGATAGCGGTCGCCCGCAAAGTTCGGGTTGCGCTCCAGCACATGCCGGCGATTTTCTTGATATTCGACCAGCATGTACGGGCCGGTACCCACCGGCCAGAAGTTAAGCGACAAATTCTTTGCGGCAAATCCGGGTTGCGCATAGAAGGCGTCGGCTTCCCATGGCACCGGCGCGAAGAACGGCATCGACAGCCAGTATTTGAACTGCGGATACTTTCCTTTGAGCCGAATGCGCAATGTGTAATCGTCCAGCGCCTGTGCACCCGCGAGGTCGTACTTCCGAAAATCGAGAAACGGCAGATCGCGGCTTGCCGGATCCACGCCTTTGCGCAGTTCTTTGTCGGCCGCAGCGATCGTCTCGCCATACTCCCTGAGCCCGACGATGTGCTCCGCCATCAATGAATAGGACGCCGATTTAATGCGCGTCGTGGCCAGCCGTCGGATCGCGTACACGTAGTCGTGTGCGGTCAACTCGCGCGTGCCAGGTTCAGCAAAATCGAATGGCGTGCGTTTGCCAGCGGACTCGGCCGCGCTCATATTGTGGTATCGATATTTTCCGTTCGCATCGCGCGTGAACGCCGGGTGTGGTGCATAGCGGACGCCACGTTTGATCTTGATGTCGTACACCGCTTCGGCGATCTCTTCGCCGCGCGCATCTGCCGGCAGCTCGTTGCCGGCCTTGTCGAAGTAGCGCGGCACGGCGACGGACTCTGCGACGCGCGGCACAATCTCGTACGGTCGCTTTAAATAGTGAAAGCGATAGAGCGGCTCATAGACGGAGTAGGTAAATGGCGTCTCATCTATTGCGTAGGACGCGGTCGGATCGAGATAGCGCGGTGAGCGCTCCTCAAATGCAGTGAAAAATGTATTGGTCCGTTCGGCTCCGGGCGCATGCGGACTGTTTGTCAAGCGATTGCAGCCCGCCGAAGCGGCGATGACACCCAGCGCCAGCAGCCAGTTGACCAATCGCATCTGCGTTTCCTTTTGCGTTACGGTGGCGATTCTAATTGCCCGAAGTGGTCGGGCGACGCGCGAGCGCCTCTATACTTCGGTGCAAGCAAACCTCGCGAAGGCGCGTCGCGATTCTTGTGCCCCCTAAACCCTTTTGCTGGACGATCCGCGTTTACTACGAAGACACGGATGCTTGCGGGATCGTCTACTACGCCAATTACCTCAAGTTCTTCGAGCGGGCGCGAACCGAATGGTTGCGCTCGGTGGGCTTCGAGCAGCAAAAAATGGCCGATGAGCTCGGATTGCGCTTCGTGATTGCCAGTGTCGAATGCGAGTTCAAGCTGCCGGCCAGGCTCGACGACGTCATCGAGCTCGATGTCCGCGTCGCCAGACTCGGAAGTGCGTCGATGGTATTCGAGCAGTCAGCCAAGCGTGCTGGGGTGCTTCTGGCCGAGGCGCGGGTGCGCGTCGGATGCATCGAAACTAAGACATTCATTCCCGCGCCGCTGCCCGCGATGCTGCGCGCCGCGGTGGAGCAACTGCCTAGACAACACGCATGACACCGACCGCCGACCTTTCGATCCTTTCGCTGATCACGCAAGCCACTCTCGTGGTGCAGCTCGTCATGCTGCTCCTCGCCGTGCTTTCGATCGCCTCGTGGACGGCGATCTTTCAGAAGCAGTTCTCGATCAGGCGCGCCAAGCGCGAGACCAATGAATTCGAGAAGCAGTTCTGGGGTGGGGCTGATTTGACGCGACTCTATGAAATCGCCTCCAACCCGCGACGCAAGGCAGGCGCCGAGGAGCGCATTTTCGAAGCGGGAATGAGCGAATATCTGAAGCTCCGGACCCGAGGAACGACTTCCGAAGATCGTCCGGCCATGCTGGATGGCGCTCGCCGTGCAATGCGCGCCGCCTATCAGCGTGAAATGGACTCGCTCGAAGCGCGTCTGAATTTTCTGGCGTCGGTAGGGTCAGTGAGCCCGTATATCGGCCTGTTCGGCACGGTCTGGGGAATCATGCATGCGTTTACGGGTCTGTCGAATCTGCAGCAGGCCAATCTGGCGAGCGTTGCCCCCGGGATCGCCGAGGCGCTGGTCGCGACAGCGATTGGCCTTTTCGCCGCGATCCCGGCGGTCGTTGCATACAACCGTTTCGCAAACGATATCGATCGATTGGCGAATCGTTTCGAGAGCTTCATGGAAGAATTTCTGAACATCCTGCAGAGGCACAAGCACTAGCCCATGGCTCTCGTTGCGAGACGCACTGGCAAGCGCCGCCGCTTGATGGCGGACATCAACGTTGTTCCGTACGTCGACGTCATGCTGGTCTTGGTCGTTATTTTGATGGTCGCTGCGCCGTTCGTGAATCCGGGTCTCGTGGAACTGCCGACAGTGGCGAAGGCCGGTCAGCAGAAAGAGGTGCCGGTGCGTGTCGTGGTGCGCAGCGACGGCCGTGTCTCGTTGTACGACGGCGCTAAAGAAACGACGGTTCAGCGGTTGGGGTTAGCCGCTGCGGTTCGGCAGCAGCAGAAGGGTAATTCGAGCATGCCCGTAGTGATCGAGGCAGACTCGAAGGTCGAGTACAAAACAGTGGTCGGCGTCATGAGCGAGTTGCAGAAGGCAGGCATCGAAAAGTATGGCCTGTCGTTGAGGGTTGCGCAGTAGCTGCGATGGCCACTGTCAGCCATCCTGCGCGACACCGGCATCGCTGGCACGCGCCTGAGAAGGGAAGCGGCCCCGCATTCGCTCTTTCGTTACTGGCGCACGCCGTGCTGTTCATTGCGATTGCATTCGTGATTCGCTGGAAAAGCGAGCCCGTTGGCACCGTATCGGCCGAGCTATGGAGTCTGCCGCCGCCTGCGCCTGTGCCGCAACCGGTGCCGATTCCGCCACCCGTACCCACCAAAGTCGAGCCTCCACCGCCGGAGCCCCCGCGTAAGGCAGACATCGTCGAGGAAAAAACGCCGCCCCCGAAGGTTGAACCGAAGAAAGTGGAACCGAAGAAACCTGAGCCCAAAAAGGAGGAGCCGAAGAAGGTCGAACCCCCGAAGAAGACCGAGCTACCCAAGCAGGACGAAGCGAAAATGGCTAAGGCTGCTGCTGACGCTCAATTAAAGCGCCTGCTCGCGCAGGCAGGCACGGCGCCAGCCGGCACTGCTGGGGGCGGCGGCTTCTCGGACAAGTACGCCGCTCAGGTCATCACCTGCATTCGTCCGCACATCGTCTTTAATGTTCCAGATTCGATCAGCGCGCAGCAGCACGTTGCGGTGTTTGACGTAATGCTGCTGCCTACCGGCGAGCAAACCGGTGCGCCGCGCCTGATCAAGGGCAGTGGGCTAGCCGCATACGATCAGGCGGTCGAGCGCGCAATACGCCGGTGCGATCCCTTTCCGCCGCCGCGAGAGGGAACGATGCCGCGTTCGGTGCGTCTGTTGTTCGATCCTGTGGAGACGCG
>DATEOP010000427.1:0-3691 GCA_035274065.1 Burkholderiaceae bacterium | reverse complement strand
AGCGCCACCGATCGCGATCGGTCCGTAAGTGCGGCCGGCAAATAGTTGCCCTGTATAAATGATGTCGACCGTACCGAGCGTCAGCCCCTGATTGATGTCAGTTTCCTTGCCGAGTGTCGATGCCGGAAACACTTCCACCGTATAGCGGTTATTGGTGCGCTTTGCGATTTCTCCGGCAGCCCAGAGTGCAGCGGTGTGATACGGCTCGCCTGTTTCGTACACGTGCGCCCACTTGAGCTTGGTCTGCGCATGTGCGCTGCCGAGGGCGAGTAGCGACATCGCGGCCGTCACGACCAGCGTTTTCATACTGAACTTCATGTCTCCTCCTTGAGATATTGGCATTGCTGTGTGCCTTCGAAGGCCGCCGGCGCTACATCGTCGCGCCCAACTGCCATGGAATGAACTCGCTTTGACCGTAGCCAAAGCGCTCGCTCTTGGTTTTCTCGCCCGACGCGGTGGCGAGTATGAGTTGGAACAACCGCTCGCCGACGTCTTCGATCGTTGCAGCTCCGTCGGCAATCTCGCCGCAGTTCAGATCGATGTCTTCCTGTTGGCGCTGCCATAGCTCGGTATTCGTAGACAGCTTCAGCGACGGCGACGGCGCGCATCCATAAGCCGAGCCACGACCAGTCGTAAATACGATCATGTTGGCGCCACCGGCAACTTGCCCCGTCGCTGACACCGGGTCATAGCCGGGCGTGTCCATATAGACAAACCCCTTTGCCTTGACGGGCTGCGCATACTCGACCACATCGACCAGATTGGTCGTGCCGCCTTTTGCAACAGCGCCGAGTGACTTCTCGAGGATCGTTGTCAGCCCGCCGGCCTTGTTACCAGGCGATGGGTTGTTGTTCATCTCGCCGTGATTGCGCGCGGTGTAGTCCTCCCACCACTTGATGCGCTCGATCAGCTTCTCACCGACTTCCCGCGAAACGGCGCGACGCGTCAGCAGATGTTCAGCGCCATAAATCTCCGGAGTTTCCGAAAGTATTGCGGTGCCCCCATGCGCGACCAGACGGTCGACTGCATTGCCCAGCGCAGGGTTGGCAGTGATGCCGGAATATCCATCGGAGCCACCGCACTGTAGACCCAGCATCAGATGACTGGCGGGCACCGGCGTCCTTGCGACGCGATTGGCCGCTGGGAGCATTTCTTTCACAATCGCCACGCCGCGCCCGATCGCTTTCGCCGTGCCTCCGACATCCTGCATGTTGTAACGTGCAAGTCGATCGCTTTCCTTTAAACCCTCGGCGCCCAGCAGCGACGTAATCTGATTGGCCTCGCACCCCAACCCAATGAAGATGGTCGCGGCGATATTCGGATGCCGCGCGTAACCGGCCATCGTCCGGCGCAGCACATCCATGCTTTCGCCCATGTCCATGCCGCAGCCGGTGCCGTGCGTCAGCGCGATCACGCCGTCGATATTCGGATACTGAGCCAGCACATCAGGACGAATGTCAGTGCGGAACTGATCCGCGATCGCGCGCGATACGGTCGCCGAGCAATTGACACTCGAGATGATCGCGACGTAGTTGCGGGTCGCAATGCGGCCGTCATCGCGCACGATCCCCATGAAGGTCGCCGGCGGGCTGGCCATGACCGTAGGCTTCACATCGGCGCAAAACGCGTAGTCGCGTGTTGCGCCACCGATGTTGGCGCCATGCTCGCTGCCGATCCCCATGTTGTGTAAGTGCACGTGTTCGCCGGCGCGAATATCTCGCGTCGCAAAGCCGATGATCTGGTTGTAGCGCCGAACTGGCGCGCCCGCGGCGATCGCGCGCGTCGCGAGTTTGTGTCCGGGAGGCACCAGACCGATTACCGTCACTCCTTCGTTCTTGACGAGCGTGCCCGACACCAGCTGACGGCGCGCGATGACGACGTCATCGGCCGGGTTAAGTCTCAATACCAGCGGCACCTCCTGAAGCATTTGAACCTCTCCTACATTGCCAGTCGCGGCAGCCATAGGCTAATACTTGGCACGTAAGTCACGAGCGCCAAGCTGATCAGCAGCGGAACCAGCCACGGCAGGATCGCCATCGTGGTGCGCTCGATCGACAATTTCGCGACGCGCGCAAGCACGTACAGCACCAAACCCATCGGCGGATGTAGCAGCCCGATCATCAAATTAAGCACCATGATCAGCCCAAAATGCACTGGGTCAATACCGAGCTTAAGGACGATCGGCATCAGCACCGGCACCAGAATCGTAATCGCCGCCACCGGTTCCAAGAAACAACCAACAAACAGCATCAAGCCGTTGGCGAGCAACAGGAACACCCAGGGTTCCTGCGTGAAGGCAAGTACCCAGCCGGCAATCAGCTCGGTCGTCTTCGTCACTGTCAACATCCAGCCAAAGATCGATGCCGCGGCGACGATGAACAACACGGTCGCAGTGGTTTCGATCGTGTCCATCGAAACCTTGATCAGCATCCTCGAGGTCATCGTGCGAAACCACGCGACGCCGAGAAACAGCGACCAGACGCACGCTGCGATCGCGCCCTCGGTAGCGGTGAATACGCCGCTTGTCATACCGCCGATCAGCAGCACCGGCGTCATGATCGGCAACACTGCGTTGAAGCGAAAATAGCGGTCCGCCGCTAGCAACACGACAAGCGCGACAACGACGGTCCACACCGGATCGGCGCCCTGTTGCGTTGCCATCCAGATCGCAGTCGGAAATCCAGCCACGATCGCCAGTTCGAGCAGCGCCTTGCCGACGCGCTTCCATTCAAACGCGATATCACCGCCCCATTTGTTCTTGTGCGCAAAAAATGCGACAGTGGCCATCATCAGCAATGCCATCACAACGCCGGGCAGAATCCCGGCGAGAAACAGGGCACCGACCGATACATTCGCGAACATCGCGTAAATCACGAACGGCAGCGACGGCGGAATGATCGGGCCGAGCGTGGCCGACGCTGCGGTGACTCCAACCGCAAATTCGAGGTCATAGCCGTGATCTTTCATCGCCTTGATTTCAATCGTTCCGAGCCCGGCTGCGTCGGCGATTGCAGTCCCCGACATGCCAGCGAAGATCACCGAGCCGATGACATTGACGTGTCCGAGCCCCCCGCGAAGCCAACCCACCAACGCCAGCGCAAAGTTGTAAATGCGGTTTGTGATGCCGGCTGAATTCATCAGATTGCCAGCAAGGATAAAAAACGGCACCGCGAGCAAGGGAAATGAGTCGATGCCGCTCACCATCCGGTGAATGACGACGAAGTCCGGGACGATGCCGGTCGCCATGACGAAAATGAGCGACGAACCCGCCATCGCAATCGCGACCGGAATGCCAGAGCCCATTAGCGCCAGAAAGAGCAGCTTGAAGCCCGCAGGGCTCATAGGACCACTCTCACGTCGCCGCCTCCGCCAGTTCAGGCTTTTCAAGAACCGACGCTTTCCGCCGCCAGTTTGCAATTGCCACGTCGACCGAGCGCCAAGTCATTAACGCAAATCCAACGAGCACGACGCTATAGACGAGTCCAATCGGCAGATCGACCACCGCCATCTGCTGGCCGCCGATACGCTGCAGCAACTGAAACGTCAGCCACGTTGCGTAACCCAGGAATGCGATCCGCGCGATATCAACCAGGATCGACATCACACGCATCAAGGGTTTCGGCAAGATGCGATACAGGAAGTCGACCTGAATATGATTGTTTTTGCGCACACCGATTGTCGCGCCGATGAA
>DATEOP010000426.1:0-16588 GCA_035274065.1 Burkholderiaceae bacterium | reverse complement strand
CAATGCCGAATGCGTGTCGCCCAGCACGTCACAAACTTCGCCGAGCATCAACCATGCTTCCAAGTAGTGCCTGTGATGGCCGAGCACGGCTTCGAGCGTCGCACGTGCGGCCGCCGGATCGCCACCTGCGCACTCGAGCTGTGCAACTGCAAAGCCGAGCTTGCCGTCGACATCATCCGCTTGCGAGGTCCGCAGCCATTGCAGGGCTCCATCGAGGTCCCCGCGCTCGACCATGTAGTCGGCGACCGTCAGCCATGCGGGCGTACAGTCGCGATGCTCCGCAAGCAGGCTGCGCAGTAGCAGCTCCGCATGCAGCACCTCGCCACGCATTGCATGATCTTTCGCGCGTGCCAATCTTGGATCGCGCGCCCAAGCTACCTGCCCGCTGTTTGAGCCCCTTCCGTACGATTGCTCAGCTGCCATGCGGGTCCGTCCAAATCGCGCGCACGTATTCTCGGAAGACCTCTGATTTCCGATTTAAAAATATCTTTGATTTATTGGGGTGGCTGATGGGATTCGAACCCACAACAACTGGAATCACAATCCAGGACTCTACCGTTGAGCTACAGCCACCACGTTTTTGCAAATGCATCGACCTGGCCTGCCCGACAGGACTCGAACCTGTGACCCCCAGCTTAGAAGGCTGGTGCTCTATCCAGCTGAGCTACGGGCAGATCCTGTACTGACAATGCTAAGCAGATTTGGTCGGGGTGGAGAGATTCGAACTCCCGACATCCTGCTCCCAAAGCAGGCGCGCTACCAGACTGCGCTACACCCCGAGGGCGGCGAATAGTAGCACCGCGATTGTTAGATACGCTACGCAGTCGCGACGGCCGCGCGTAGCCGGCAACGATTCATGCGCGAGCGGGCGCGTATGCAAACGCACGCGCCTTATGCAGGAGAAACAACATGCAGTTAACAGCAGAAGAACAGGCCATGCTGCGCGGCGACGAGGGTATCGCTGTCAAGGAAGCGATCGAGTATCTGATCAAGGTCGGCGAATTCTGGGGCGCCGAGCGTCTGGTGCCAGTCACGAACGTTCACATGATGGGCGACATCGAAGTGATGGGCGATGGCGGGCTCAAGTGGCTCGAATGCACAGCGGAGAAAAAAGCGCGTTGCACAGTCAACGTCAGCACTAATGCAAGGTCGTTCGACTTCAACTTCGTCGAACGTCTGCATCAGGATCAGGGCGAAGCGGCGAAAGAGAAAAAGCTGATCGGCCTGCTGCAACAGATGAACGTTGCGACGACCGATACCTGCATCAACTATCAGACGCTGTATCAGCCGCATCTGGGCGAGCGTGTGGCGTGGGGTGATACCGGCACCGTGATCTATGCCAACTCGGTATTCGGTGCGCGCTCGAACTTCGAAAGTGGGCCCGCCGCTTTCGCGGCCGGCATCACCCGCCGCGTTCCCGCCTACGGATTCCAGCTCGATGAGCATCGCAAAGGCACCTTCACGGTACGGCTGGACGCCGAGCTTGCCGATCTCGCCGACTGGGGCGCAATCGGCAAGCTGGTCGGCGAACCGAATCAGAGCTACTTTCAGGTGCCTGTGTTCCATGGTCTCAGACGCACGCCCACTGCCGACGAGCTGAAGCACCTGGGCGCAGCATTGGCCAGCTACGGTTCGATGGGTATGTTCCATATGGTCGGCGTCACACCCGAGGCGCCCACACTCCAAGCGGCTCTGAACGGCAACCGCCCGCACACCGAACTGACGCTCACCGATGTCGATCTGCAGCGCGTATACCAGAGCTACGACCTGAAAGACCGCAAGTGCGATCTGATCGTATTCTCGGGGCCGCAGCTATCGCTGTGGGAGCTCAAAGACCTGGCCGAGCGCTTCGATGGGAAAAAGATCAGCGCCGGCACGCAGGTGTTCGTCACATCGTCCAATGGCGTGCTCTCTGCGGGACGCAAGCTGGGTTATGTGCAGAAGCTCGAGGCAGCGAGCGTGACGCTGATGGAAGGCGTGTGCTTTTACATTCTTCAGAATCTGTCGCAGATGCGTCAGCACAACGGCTGGACCAACATGATTTCCAACTCCGCCAAGATCGTGAACATCATCGGCGCGCACCGTTTCAACACGATCCTGCGGCGCACGCAGGACTGTGTCGACATCGCGGTGACGGGAACCATCAAATGAGCGATGTACTGGCAACCATTCAGGTCAACCGCGCCTTTGGCGAGGCGGTCGAAGGAGAGGCAATCATCTCCGAAGAAGGCTTCAGCCCGCGCTACGACCTCGATCGCTGGACCGGCGTGATTTCAAAACCGGGGCACAACCTCGAAGGGACGCACATCAAGGACAAGATCTGTTTTTTTCCGACTGCCAAGGGCGGCATCGCCGCCGGCTGGGCGTACTACGACATCAAGTGCAAGGGAATTGCGCCCAAGGCGCTGGTGTTCGGCGTCACCAATCCGGTAATGGTGCAGGGCGCGGTGTTCGCCAACATGACGATCACCGAAGGCTGGTCACAGCGCCCGCACGAGCTGATCAAGACCGGCGATTGGGTGCGAGTGGATCCCAATCGCCGGGTCATCGAACTGCTCAGCCGCAAGCGCCCAAGAAACGCACAAGAAGGGTAGCGAGCGACTGGAGTTTGGTCCGAGGAGGCGTATGAGCGCTACGTCGAGCGCCGCGGGGCTGAAATCGGGCCGCGCAGTATCGCATCAGCGTTTCTAACGGCGGATGCCGATCTTGGCGGCCATGTCCGTATAGCCCTCGACTTCCTTCGCGATAAACGCCCGCGTCTTATCCGCCGGCAGAAAGTCGATGTTCATGTTGATGCGTTCGGCTGCCTTCAAGAACTCGGGGTCCTTCGACATTTCCGCGAGCGCCGCCTCCCACTTCTTGACGATCGCATCGGGTGTGCCGGCGGGAAACGCCAGTGCCGCCCACCACTGCACGCGCACTTCCTTCATCACGCCCTGCTCCGCGGCCGTGGGAACATCGGGCAGCGCCTCAACACGCTTGGGCGAAAGCACGGCGAGCAGCTTGATCTTGCCCGCCTTCTGCATCGCATTGGCTTCGGCCACCGAGTGAATCGCGAGCATCACGTGGCCGCCCGCCAGCTTCGTCATCGAGTCCGAAGCGCCGGGTGTGATGACCATCTTCGTTTTCTCGGGGTCAACGCCGATCTGCGTGAACCAGTCATACGCGGTGTAGCGTGAAGGGCCCGCCGGGCCCACGCTCGACCAGATCAGCTCGCCAGGGTTGGCCTTCACGAAGTCCGAAAGCTCCTTGAAGTTCTTCCACGGTGCATCCGCCTTTACCGCGAAAACCATCGGATCGCGCACGATACGCCCGGCGTATTTGCGGTCGTCGAGCGTCAGCGGTGGATTCTTCGAGGCTCCAATCAGCATTGAAGAGGTCGTGTGAATGTCCATCAGCGCCGTGTACCCATCCGGCCGACCACCCTTCAGAGCAGCCATCGCACCAGGCACGCCGCCACCGCCGGCTTTGTTGACAACCAGGATCGGCGTGTTCCATTTCCTGCCGATGTAGTCGGCAACAAGACGCGAGATCAGGTCGGTGCCACCGCCTGCTGAAAACGGCACGATGAGCTCGACCGGCTTTTCAGGATAGGCCGCGCGCGCAGGCATCGCCCCTGTGGTAAGCAGCAGAGCCAGCGATGCCAGCGCGGATACGAGTGTCGTCTTCCTTGACCAGGCCATGTCAGTCTCCTATCGTCAAAATCATTCACAACTCCATTTCCTTGGCGGCAGTTTCGCTGACGCGCCGGCTCGTGTACCGGATCAGAACGAGTGACGTGACAAGTAAAACGACGGCCACTGCAATCAACGCCAGCGTGATCGGGCGTTCGATGAAGATTATCGGGTTGCCTCCGCTCATCGACAGCGATTGCAACAGATTGTTCTCCAGCAGCGGACCTAGGATAAACGCCAGCAGCAGCGGCGCCACCGGCCACTGGTGCTTGCGCAGGATGTAGCCGAAAAAGCCGAAGACGAGGCTCGTCGCCACGTCGAACATGCTGTTACGCACGGTATAAGCGCCGACGAACGAGAGCAGCAGGATCACCGGACCGAGCACTCCGAACGGCACGCGCGTCAACCACACCCACAGCCCGACCAGCGGCAGGTTCAGGATCAGCAACAGCAGATTGCCGATGTACAGGCTGGCGATGACCGTCCATACGAAGTCGGGGTTCTGCTGGAACAGCAGCGGTCCGGGTTGCAGACCGTACACCATCAAACCGCCGAGCAGCAGCGCGAGCGGCGCGGACGCCGGGATGCCGAGCGCGAGCAGTGGAATGAAGCCCGCCGAGCTGGTCGCGTTGTTCGCACTTTCGGGCGCCGCCACGCCTTCGAGCGCGCCCTTTCCGAACCGCTCTGGAGTTGAGGAAACTTTCTTCTCCATGTCATACGCGAGAAAGACCGTGACGCCGGGCGAGCACCCCGGCAGCAACCCCAGAAGAAAGCCGATGCCCGTTCCGCGAAAGATGGCGGGCAGAGCGAGGCGAAGGTCCGCCCAGCGCGGAAAGATGTTTCTGATCTTCGACGTGATCGCAATGCGCGCTTCTTCGAGCCCGAGGAAAACTTCCGAGATCGCGAACAACCCCACCACCATCGCGATCATGTCGATGCCGCTCATCATCGGGCCGAACCCGAACGTCAAGCGCGGCGCCGCGGTGGACGGTCCCAATCCGACTAGCGAAACTAGAAAGCCGGTCGCCGCCATTGCCAGACCCTTGATGAGCGAGGCGCCCGACAGCGAGACGATCACGGTGAACGCGAGAACCATCAGCCCGAAATATTCAGGCGGTCCGAATCGCAATGCCTGATCCGCGATCAGCGGGGCGAAAAACGTCAGCGCGATTACGCTCAGCGTGCCGGCGATGAACGAGCCGATCGCCGAGATTCCCAGCGCTACTCCGCCGCGCCCCTGCTGCGCGAGCGGATAACCGTCCAGGCACGTCGGCACGGACGCTATCTCCCCGGGGATATTCAGAAGAATGGCGGTGGTCGAACCGCCGTACATCGCGCCGTAGTAAATGCCGGCGAGCATGATGATCGCGGGCACCGGCGACAGCACTGAAGTGAGCGGAAAGAGGATCGCGATTGCAGCCGTCGGTCCCAGCCCGGGCAACATGCCGACGAACGTGCCGAGCAGCGCGCCGGTGAGCGCCATCAACAGATTCATCGGCGAAATCGCAGCCGCGAATCCGTCTGCGAGGTAACCGATGACTTCCATGCGTCAGATGCCGACCACGCCCGACGGCAGCGGTTGCAGCAGCCACACCCTGAACATCAGATACAGAGCGCCGGTCGAGATTGCCGCGAGCAGCAGCGCCATTGGCCATCCATAACGGCCCATCGTGCGGAACAAGGCCAACGCGACCAGGCCCGTGCTGGTGGTGTAACCAAGCCATGGCACGATGAACCAGTATGCCGCGAGCGCGACGGCTGCGCTGATCATCTGCATGCGGACCGGCCCCTGCGGCATGGCGGCGATCACCGGCGGCAGGCGCGCGTACAGAAGGAAGACACCAATCAGAATGAGCGCGACGCCGGCCGCCATCAACATCGTGTCGTCGCCGACAATGGCACCGGCGACGAGCGCTTCGCGAAGTCCGTAGAGCCGTCGTCCGTCGAGGAGCGCGATGACCCCGAGCACGATCAGGATCGCGCCCACGCCCCGGCCGTCACCGCGCGGCATAGGCGTGGTCATCGCGTTAGGATCGTCTACTCCGGGCGCCGCGCGCGCCGCGTGAGAGGCGTTACGGACGATGTGTTCGCGCTTACGCTCATTTCGTTCACGATCATACGCAAATGCAATGCAATCACGGCCGCCGCACCGTCTGCGACGATCAGTCGGAGCAAAGGGTCATGTCCTCGCCACTGCTCGCTCGATGTCTTCCATCGATCGATGGCGGGCATCCCACCCGTGCGCAATGAAGATCACGTGCTCGGCGACGTTTTTCGCGTGGTCGCCAATGCGCTCGATCGCCTTCGCGATCCAGATGCAGTCGAGCGACGCCGAGATAGTGCGCGGATCTTCCATCATGAAAGTGATCAGCTGCCGCAGCACCGCGCGAAACCGATCGTCGACGCCTAGATCGTCCCTGATGATTGACGCGGCCGACTGAGCGTCCATCCGCGCGAAGGCATCGAGCGTACGACGCAGCATCGACGCGGCCGCTTCGCCTGAAGTCTTCAGGTCCGGAACGCGAATCGGACGCGCCTGTTCGCCCTTGTCGTGCAGCCATTTGACCGCGCGCGCAATCTTGCTCGCTTCGTCGCCAATGCGCTCCAGATCGGTGATCACCTTTGCCACCCCGGTGATCATTCGCAGATCGCCGGCGGTCGGCTGGCGGCGCGCGATCAGGAAGTTGACCATCTGGTCGACGTTCATTTCGAGTTCGTTGACCCGGCTGTCGGCGTCGATCGCCTGTTGCGCGAGTTGCACGTCGCCCGTATCGAAAGCATCGAGCGCGGTCCGCACCTGAGACTCGACCAGCCCGCCCATTTCCAGCACACGCGAGCGGATCGCTTCCAGTTCTTCGTCGTACTTCTTGATCGAATGTGTCAGCATTTGCCGTCCTCGCAATTAGCCGTTAGTTTTCAGCCGAACCTGCCGGTGATGTAATCCTCGGTTTCCTTGCGCTTCGGCTTGACGAAGATCTGATCGGTGACGCCGAATTCGATCAGATCGCCGAGGTACATGTACGCGGTGTAGTCGGAAACGCGAGCGGCCTGCTGCAGATTGTGCGTCACGATCGCCACTGTGTAATCGGTCTTCAGCTCGTCGATCAGCTCCTCGATCTTCGCTGTCGAAATCGGATCGAGCGCCGAGCATGGCTCGTCGAACAGAATGATCTCCGGTCTTACGGCGATGCCGCGTGCGATGCACAGCCGCTGCTGCTGTCCGCCAGACAAGCTCGTCCCCGACTGCGAGAGTTTGTCCTTCACTTCGTTCCACAGCGCCGCCTTGCGCAAAGCCCATTCGATCCGCTCGTCCATCTCCGGCCGCGACAGCTTCTCGAACAGACGCACCCCAAAGGCGATGTTGTCGTAGATCGACATCGGAAACGGCGTCGGCTTCTGGAAGATCATGCCAATCTTGGCGCGGATCAGCGCTACGTCTTCGTTCGACGTCAGAACGTTCTGGCCGTCGACGACCACCTCTCCTTCGGCGCGCTGATCCGGATATAGCTCGTACATCCGGTTGAACACGCGCAGCAAGGTCGACTTGCCGCAGCCGGACGGACCGATGAACGCGGTGACCTTGTTCTCGGCGATTTGCAGATCGATGTTCTTTAGCGCCTGGAATTTGCCGTAGAAAAAATTCAGGCCACGCACGTCCATCTTGATGCGCTCGTTGGCGAGGCCTTTGTGCGCGGCGGCCGTAGCGGCGGCGCTGTTCGCGATCGGCTTTACGCTTTCGGCGGCAGGCGGCACTGTCACGCTTTCCATTGAATGACTGTCAAGGTTTGTGACGAAACAGCACGCGCGCCAGGACGTTCAGCGCCAGTACGCCGACCGTGATCAGGAACACGCCGGTCCACGCCATCTGCTGCCAATTCGTAAAGGGACTCAGAGCGAACTTGAATATCGTGACCGGCAGGTTGGCCATCGGATTACGCAAGTCGACGCTGAAGAACTGATTCGACAGCGCGGTAAACAGCAAAGGTGCGGTCTCGCCTGCTATGCGCGCCAAAGCGAGCAATACGCCCGTCACGACTCCTGCACGCGCCGCCTTTAGCGTGACGCGCAGAATCATCACTCGCTTGGACGAGCCTAATGCAACGGCTGCTTCGCGCAATGAGTTAGGGACCAGCTGAAGCATGTTCTCGGTCGTGCGCACGACGACCGGGATGACGATCAACGCCAGCGCGATAACCCCCGCGTAGCCTGAGAACGAGCGCGTTTGCGCCACGATGATCGTGTAGACGAACAAGCCAATCACGATCGACGGCGCGGAGAGCAGGATGTCGTTGACAAAACGCGTCGTTCGTCCCAGCCCAGTACGCTGGCCATACTCCGCCAGATAAATGCCCGCCAGGATTCCGATCGGCGTACCGATAGCAGTTGCAGACAGCACCATGAGCAGTGACCCGACGATTGAATTGGCAAGTCCTCCGCCGTCCGAATTAGGCGGTGGTGTCGACTCGCTGAACGTCCCGGTATTGAGCCCCTGCACACCGAGAACCAGTACGTCCCGAAGAATCCAAATCAACCACACCAGCCCAAAAGCCATCGCGATCAGCGAAAGCGCAAGCGCAATTCTGTTGATCATTTTCCGGCGCCGATGCAGCGGCAGCTGATAGCCCCGGCTCGAACTATCAATTGGTGCAGTGGTCATGTCCGCGTGCCTTCTTTGCGGCGCATCTTGACCAGCAACAGTTTGGACAGCGACAGGACGACGAACGTAATCAAAAACAGGATCAGTGCCAGATAAATAAGCGACGCTTCATGCAGACCCGGCGCAGCCTCCGCGAACTCATTGGCCAAAGCAGATGTGATCGAATTGGCGGCCTCGAAAAGCGACAAGGTTTCGAGCTGGTTGAAGTTTCCGATCACGAACGTCACTGCCATCGTCTCGCCAAGCGCGCGCCCAAGCCCGAGCATGATTCCGCCGAGTACGCCCGCCTTGGTGAACGGGATTACTACTTTCCAGACGACTTCCCAGGTCGTCGAGCCGAGTCCGTAGGCTGATTCCTTCAGCAGCGCCGGCGTCACCTCGAACACGTCGCGCATCACGGCTGCAATGAATGGAATGATCATGATCGCGAGAATGATGCCGGCCGACAGAATGCCGATGCCTACGGGCGGTCCGGACACAAGACCGGACAGCAGCGGCAGATTGCCAAACACGGCCTGCAAAGGCTGCTGCACGAACCGCGCAAGAATCGGAGCGAAAACAAACAGTCCCCACATACCGTAAACAATCGATGGGATCGCGGCGAGCAATTCGATGGCGGTTCCGAGCGGACGCTTGAGCCACTTCGGCGAAAGCTCGGTTAGAAACAATGCGATGCCAAAGCTAACCGGAACTGCAATGATCAACGCAATGATCGAAGTTGCGATCGTGCCGTAGATCATCACGAGACCGCCGAACTTGTTCTGCACCGGATCCCACACGGCGGTCCACAGAAATGGCAGGCCAAATTCCCGCATCGACGGCCACGCGCCGATGCCGAGTGAGACAAGAATAGCAATTAGCAACGATAGCGTGATGATCGCCGCCAGGCGAGTCGCATTGGCAAAAACGACGTCGCCGAATCGCGCTGATCGGCGCACCGGTGGCAGCTCCCGTGGCTGCAACCCGTTACGCGGCGGCTCGTTCGTTGCAACAGAACTCATTATCGAGTCAGCGGAGCCGGCGTCGTTAGGACGCCGGCCACGAGATTGTCAAAGAACAGATTTTCCTGAGCCGTCGGTGATCTTGCGCCATTGCGCCCGGACAATGCCTTTCACAGCATCGGGAATCGGCACGTAGTCGAGCTCGCCAGCCGTCTTGTCGCCGTTGGCATAGGCCCAATCGAAGAACTTCAATGCGGCTGCTGCTTGTTGCGGCTTGTCTTGCTTCGCGTGCATCATGATGAACGTAGCACCGGCGATTGGCCACGAGTCTTTACCCGGCTGATCAGTGAGGATCTGGTTGAAGCTTTTCGACCATTCTGCACTTGCCGCCGCCGCCTTAAAACTAGCGTCGCCTGGCGCAACAAAGTTACCTGCCTGGTTGCGCATCTGCACGTACGCGATCTTGTTTTGATTTGCATACGCGTACTCGACGTATCCGACCGAATTTGGCAAGCGCTGCACGAAAGCCGACACGCCCTCGTTGCCTTTACCGCCGGCGCCTGTCGGCCAGTTCACCGCTGTGCCTTCGCCAACTTTCGCTTTCCAGTTCGCGTTTGTCTTCGACAGATAGTTCGTAAATAGAAAGCTGGTGCCCGAGCCGTCGGCGCGGCGCACGACTGCTATCGCCGCGTCTGGTAGTTGCACTCCGGGATTGAGCGTGACGATACCCGGATCGTTCCACTTGTTGACCTTGCCCAGGTAAATATCGCCGAGCAACGCTCCGGTCAATTTCATCTGCCCCGGTGCGATGCCTTTGATGTTAACGACCGGTACGACGCCGCCGACCACAGCGGGGAATTGGATCAACCCGTCCTTTGCCAGGTCGGCATCTGACAGCGGCGCATCGGAGGCGCCGAAGTCGACCGTCTTGCCGCGAATCTGGCGCATACCGGCGCCCGACCCGAGCGACTGATAGTTCACGCGCACACCAGTAGCTTTGTTGTAAGCATCAGCCCACTTCGCATAGACGGGAGCCGGGAAAGAGGCACCTGCGCCTGTAATTTCCTGCGCGCCGGCACATGTCGAGAGGCCAGCGACCATGGCGGTGGCACCCACTAATTTAAGCATAAGAGATTTCATCGATAACCCTGCGAGAATCCATGAATTCCGAACAGCGCAGAGTTTAGAAGCGACGTGTGACCGTCAGATGACATGTACTCCCGCAAGATGCGCTACTGGACCACTTGAAGCTTCGTGATTTCCGCCGCTCCTCGCGGAGGGCTAACGATGAGCGGGGAGGAGCGTTGACGCAAGACGCTGCGCCATCGCTTCGGCAATCTTGACCTCGGATGCTTCTACCATTACGCGCAGCACGGGCTCTGTTCCGGATGGACGTATCAGCACGCGGCCGCTGCCGTTGAGCTCGCGCTCCGCATCTGATACCGCATTCACCAGCGCAGAGTGAGAACGCCACTCGAAGCCGCGCTCGACCGTTGCATTCACGAGCGCCTGCGGCATCAACACCAGATCGTGTGTCAGCTCTGCCAGCGATTTATTCTGGCGACGGACTGCAGACAGCACCTGCAATGCACTGACGATGCCGTCGCCCGTCGTGTGACAGTCGAGACACAGCAAATGCCCCGAACCTTCTCCGCCGTAAAGCCACCTTTTTTCTTCGAGCATTTCGAGCACATAACGATCGCCCACCTTGGCGCGCGCGAACGGAATATTCAGCTCGCCAAACCGTCGCTCCAGCGAATAGTTGGTCATCAGCGTGCCGACCACACCCTCGACCTTTTTTGCGTGCCGCATCCGGTCGCGCACGATGATGTAGAGCAGCTCGTCACCGTTATAAATGCGGCCTTCGGCATCGGCGATCACAACGCGATCGGCATCGCCGTCAAGCGCTATACCAAAATCCGCGCTGCTATTGAGCACTGCTTCAGCGAGATGGTTTGGATGCACAGCCCCGACACCATCGTTGATGTTCAAGCCGTTGGGGGATGCGCCGAAGGAAATCACTTCGGCGCCGAGCTCATGAAACACCGGCGACGCGATGTGATAGGCCGCTCCGTGCGCGCTGTCGACGACGATCCTCAGGCCCTTAAGGTCTGCTTCGTTCGGAAACGTGCGCTTGCAGAACTCGATATAGCGTCCCGCTGCGTCATCGAGTCGCCTTACTTTTCCCAGCAACTTTGCGTCGACGCAGCGCCAAGGTTGCTCGAGTTCGGTCTCGATTTGTTCCTCAACAGCATCTGACAGCTTCGTACCGCGTGCGGAAAAAAATTTGATGCCGTTATCCGGATACGGATTGTGCGAGGCGCTGATTACGATGCCAGCGTCGAGCCGCAGCGCGCGTGTTAAATACGCCACGCCCGGGGTGGGCAATGGACCGCAGAGGACAACATCCACACCGGCGCTCGACAGACCGGCTTCCAGCGTAGCTTCCAGCATGTAGCCCGAACTGCGAGTGTCCTTTCCGATCAACACCGTCGGACGAGAATCTGCAGACTGACCGGCTGCAAGCAGCAACGCTCGACCGGTGGCCTGACCGAGGCGCAATACGAACTCGGGGGTGATCGGCGCTTTGCCAACCGTGCCACGCACGCCGTCCGTTCCGAAGTATTTCCGCGCGCTCATCCTGTTGCGTCCCGCATTGCCTGCAGCACGCTTAACGCGTCGCGCGTTGCCGCAACGTCGTGTACGCGGACAACGTTCGCACCGCGTTCGGCCGCGAGCAACGCAGCCGCCACTGAGGCCGACACGCGGTCGTCCACCGCGCGGCTTGACGCCCGGCCCAGCGTCGCCTTGCGCGATAGACCCACCACGATAGGGACCTGCATACGTTCGAATTCGGATAGTTCGGCTAGAAGAGTGAAATTATGCGCGTCGGTCTTGCCAAACCCGAAGCCCGGATCAATTGCAATGCACCGCATATCGATGCCACGGCTCCGCGCGTACTGCAGGCGCTGCGCCAGAAATTGCACGACATCCTTCGTTACGTCGCGATAGTAAGGCGCTTGCTGCATCGTGCCCGGCGTGCCCTGCATGTGCATCAGCACCACGCCGCAGGAATGTTCGGCAACCACGTCGGCCGCGGCGGGCTGCTGCAGTGCCTGGACGTCATTGATGATTGCGGCGCCGGCAGCCAAAGCAGCGCGCATCACTTCGGGCTTGCTGGTATCGACCGACAACGGTGTGGCGACCCCGGCCAGCGCATCGAGCAGCGGCACTACACGCCTTCTTTCCTCGTCCGGCGACACCTCGGCTGCACCAGGCCGCGTCGACTCGCCTCCGATGTCGATAATGTCCGCGCCTTGGTCGATCAACTGTCGGGCATGCGCCAATGCGTGCGTGTGATCAAAATACCGACCGCCATCGGCAAACGAATCGGGCGTGACGTTGACGATTCCCATGATGAGCACACGGTCGAGCAGCAATTCGCGCCCGCGAACTTTCCAGACCGGATGCTCACCCCGCACTTTGCCGTTACACATCGGTCGCATTGTAGAAACGCAATAAAAAAGGCCGGAGGTCCGGCCTTTTTGAGCTGCGCAGCTTATGCCGGTTGCACGACAGCTTCGGTTCCGCCACTCGCAGACTGCCCGCCCGATGGCGGAACGGAGCCGGTCGACTTCGGCGGCCGTGGTGGACGGCCCGCGAGGATGTCGTCGATCTGCTCGGTATCAATCGTTTCCCAGTCGAGCAACGCTTTAACCATCGCTTCGATCTTGTCGCGGTTGTCCTCGATCAGCTTGCGGGCGATGGCATATTGTTCATCAATAATGCGGCGAATCTCGGAGTCGACCTTGCGCATTGTCTCTTCCGAAACGTTCGTCGTCTTCGTGATTGAGCGACCCAGGAAAATCTCGCCCTCATTCTCGGCGTAGACCATCGGGCCGAGCGCATCGCTCATGCCATAGCGCGTCACCATGTCACGCGCCATCTGTGTCGCGCGCTCGAAGTCATTGCTCGCACCGGTCGTCATCTGGTTCATGAAGACTTCTTCTGCGATGCGGCCGCCAAAGAGCACCGCGATCCGACTCAACAAGTACTGCCGGTCGTACGCATAGCGATCCTGCTCCGGTAGCTGCATCGTCACGCCTAATGCGCGGCCACGCGGAATGATCGTGACTTTGTGCACCGGATCGCTCTTCGGCATCATTTTCGCCACCAGCGTATGACCGGACTCGTGATACGCGGTGTTCAAGCGCTCCTCTTCGGTCATGACCATTGATTTGCGCTCGGCGCCCATCATGATCTTGTCCTTGGCCTTCTCGAAATCGATCATTTCGACAACACGCGCGCTACGCCGTGCAGCGAACAGCGCTGCTTCGTTGACCAGGTTCGCCAGGTCGGCTCCGGAAAACCCCGGCGAGCCACGCGCAAGCAGATCGGCGCGCACGTCGGCGCCGATGGGCACTTTGCGCATATGGACGTTAAGAATTTGCTCGCGGCCGCGGATGTCGGGCAACGGCACCACGACCTGCCGATCGAAGCGGCCCGGACGCAGCAGTGCGGGATCCAGCACGTCGGGACGGTTGGTTGCGGCGATCACGATCACGCCCATGCCTGTTTCGAAGCCGTCCATCTCGACCAGCATCTGATTCAGTGTCTGTTCGCGCTCGTCGTTGCCTCCGCCCAAACCAGCTCCACGCTGACGGCCGACAGCGTCGATTTCATCGATGAAGATGATGCACGGCGCGTGTTTCTTCGCCTGATCGAACATGTCGCGGACGCGCGCTGCGCCGACGCCGACAAACATCTCGACAAAGTCCGAGCCGGAAATAGAGAAAAACGGAACCTTGGCTTCGCCCGCAATCGCTTTCGCGAGCAGCGTTTTGCCTGTCCCGGGCGACCCCACCATCAGCACACCGCGTGGAATACGACCGCCGAGCTTCTGGAACTTCGACGGGTCACGCAGAAATTCGACCAGCTCGTGCACTTCTTCCTTCGCTTCGTCACAGCCGGCGACGTCGGCGAAGGTGATCGCATTGTTCGTCTCATCGAGCATGCGCGCGCGCGACTTGCCGAAGGAAAACGCACCGCCCCTTCCGCCGCCCTGCATCTGGCGCATGAAGAAGATCCAGACGCCGATCAAAAGCAGCATCGGGAACCACGAGACGAAGATCGTCGTCAGCAGCGACTGCTCTTCCTCGGGCTTTCCATAGACCTGGACGCCGGCCTTGCGCAGATCGTCAACCATCCACAAGTCGCCGGGTGAAGTTAGTGTGTAACGATTACCTTCGACCGGGGTAACGTTTAGATTGCGCCCCTGGACGTCCACGCGCTTGATCTGGCCCGCCTTGGCCTGATCCATGAATTGCGTGTAGCTGACGTTCTCCGAAGGCTTCTGGCGGCTTTCGAACTGCTTGAAGACGGTGAACAGGACGAGCGCGATCACCATCCAAATGGCGGCTTTCGCAAACATATTGTTGTTCAAAGGGTGCTCCTCTATCCGCCCAGAGTCAGGCGATTCCAACCGCAGTTGGGTACGTTGGGCAAATTCTAAACCCCGCTAGCGCAATTGCCTTGCAAGTAAGTAAATCTCTGCCGAGCTATCGCGCGAAGCCGCGGGTTTGCGAGCAGTAATTGAGCGGAATACCCCTTTTAATCGCTCGACGTATTGACTGTATCCGCTGCCCTGAAAAGCTTTGACGAGAAAAGCACCGTTGGGTTGCAGATATTTAGTGGCAAAGTCAGCCGCAAGCTCGGCCAGATGCACGCTACGCGCCGCGTCGGCGGATGCAATCCCCGATAAGTTCGGCGCCATATCTGACAGCACAACGTCGACTCGCATACCTGCTAGACGCTCGACCAGCTCCCGCTCGACTGCCTCGTCATGAAAGTCGCCCTGAACGAATTCGACATCGGGTACTGGCTCCATCGGCAGGATGTCGAGAGCGATGACGCGCCCGGCGAGCGCGCCATCGGGGCGCGCCAGTCGCTTTCTGACGACTTGAGTCCAGCTGCCCGGGGCTGCGCCAAGATCGACAACCACCATTCCGGGTCGCAGCAACCGATCTTTGTCGGCGATCTCAACGAGCTTGTAGGCAGCACGCGACCGAAAACCTTCGGCGACCGAGCGCTTGACGTACGGGTCGTTGACATGGCGCGCGATCCACTCGGGATTCGAGCGGTTCTTGCGGCGAGGCGTAGACAAGGAACGAAAGCAATTACCAGCCCCGCGCTGGCGGCTGAAGCTTGAAGTTTCGCCTAGCCTATCACTCAGCGGTCGCGGTTCTCCATGAACCAGAAAGATCGCTTTCGCTTTGCAGGAATAAGAATGCGCGCACGCTCGGCCTCGATCGACGAGTTGGTTGCACCCCCGCCACCAATGACGAATGGCACCAACTTCCCACCACCCACGTCGACATAACCTACTACGGGCGATGGTGGTAACCCATCGCCGACCAGATTTCTAAAAGTGGGGGCCCGGCACACGAGAGGCAACTGGTAAGACCGCGATTGACTACGTGAGCAGCTGCCCTCTCCCGGCGGCAGCGGGCGATTAGTGGAGAAGTAGGTGATGCCGCCAAACGTGATCGGCTGGTTGATCACTCTCTCACCGTTGGTGGCCAATGTATAGGCACATCCCTGATCGTCGGCGCTTGCACCTTCGGCCCCCATCGTGGCCAAATCACTTTCCGTAATCAAAGTGACGGGAGAGGTGGGCTCACCTTTGACGACTCGGCTGTCCTTGACTAGAAAGAAACGATCGTTGGTGGTGCCGGTGAGCGGCTTTTCGCGGTCACCGCTGCCGAAAAGAATTGCAGTGTAGTTACGCGTCAGTACTAAATCAGCTGCAAAGAAAACCTTGCGGGTTCCATCAGTGCCCCCGGTCCCGTCATTTAACGCGGCAATTTTTGTAATGCGCCAGGCGGAGGCCGCGCGCGCGGCACCCAATGCGTCTTCAATGTCGATCCGATAAATCTGCGCACGGGCATCGACCACATACACGCGGTCGACGTAGCCATCGCCATCGGAGTCAACAATCGAGACATCAGCCGGCACGCTGTAGTCGGTCGCGAGCCAGCCGAGCCTTGCACCGGTGCGCATATTCATCACGTACACACCTCGACCCAGCGTCGTCGCAGCAGCCGGACTCGCATCTTCGGCGGCCGCATCGTAGCCACCCCCCATGATCAGCACGGGATCGACGCTGCCTTTAATCCTGGCGACACGCGGCATCGACCACGTCTGTCCAAGCGATGCGTAATCCGTCAACGTATTATTTATGCGCCAGAGCAGCCGAGGCTGATCGGGATTGGTGACGTCAAACGAATAAATCGCGCGCCCGCCGCGCCGCATGCCGG
>DATEOP010000425.1:0-4995 GCA_035274065.1 Burkholderiaceae bacterium | reverse complement strand
CGTAGACGATGCGCTGAAATTCCACATTTCACTCGGTGTAGTACCGCCACGAGATTCGGCGCGCTTGCAGCGGTCACCGTTGACTGCGCCCGGCTCGACAACGCCGGCTATGCCGGTTGAGCGGATCAGCCATCTTGATTAAGCTGCGCGCGATGACGACAAAAATCCGTCCCACGCCAGCCGTCACGTCGAATCGAAACCGCTAGGGTCGGGCGGCTTGCGACCGTTCGACCCGCGTGCCTTAGTGCACGCACCACGCTTGAGACCCATAAACTCCAGTAGCCGGACCGAGAAGCGGACCGGCTCTCACGACTATGACTAAACGAACCGAATACGCGGGCCGGGTGGACGCCAAATTTATAGGTCAAACGGTTGTTCTGTTTGGCTGGGCGCACCGACGGCGCGACCATGGTGGCGTCATTTTCATCGACCTTCGAGATCGCGAAGGCCTGATCCAAGTCGTCTGCGATCCCGATCGGGTCGAAGTGTTCGCAGCGGCTGAAAAAGTGCGCAGCGAGTACTGCCTCGAGGTTCGAGGCACCGTACGCAAGCGTCCGGAAGGCACGGTCAACGCGGCTCTGACTTCGGGTGAGATCGAAGTCGTGTGTGAGCAGCTGACAATCCTGAACCCTTCGGTACCGATTCCTTTTCAGCTTGATGACGATAACCTGTCGGAGACGACGCGGCTGACGCACCGCGTACTCGATCTGCGCCGGCCAGACATGCAGAAAAACATGATGCTGCGCTACCGGGTGACGATGGCAGTGCGAAAGTATCTCGACGCTGCCGGCTTCATCGATATTGAGACACCGATGCTGACGCGAAGCACACCCGAGGGTGCGCGCGATTACCTGGTGCCCTCGCGCGTGCATCCCGGATCTTTTTTCGCGCTGCCCCAGTCGCCGCAGTTGTTCAAGCAGTTGCTGATGGTGGCCGGCTTCGACCGCTACTACCAGATCGTCAAGTGCTTTCGCGATGAGGATCTGCGGGCGGACCGTCAGCCCGAGTTCACGCAGATCGATATTGAGACATCGTTTCTCGATGAAGCGGAAGTGCGAAGCATGATGGAGCAGATGGTGCGCGTTGTGTTCGACGAAGTGCTTGGGGTCAAACTGCCACAGCCGTTTCCAGTCATGGCTTATGCGGATGCGATGCAGCGATACGGGTCCGACAAGCCCGACTTGAGGATCGCCCTGCAGCTAACGGATCTCACTGATGTGATGCGAGACGTCGACTTCAAAGTGTTCAGGGCGGCGACTGAACTGAAGGATGGCAAGGTCGTCGCCTTGCGGATCCCGGGAGGCGGCGAGCTTCCGCGTTCCGAGATTGACGGCTATACCGACTTCGTCAAAATTTACGGCGCGAAAGGTCTGGCTTACATCAAGGTCAATCAAGCAGCACAGGGGCGGGTCGGTCTGCAAAGTCCAATCATCAAGAATTTGCACGATGCCGCATTGGCGCACATCATCGAAAGTACCGGATCAAAAGATGGTGACTTGATTTTCTTTGGTGCCGACCGCGCGAAGATCGTTTACGACGCCTTGGGCGCGTTGCGCACCAAGATCGGCCATAGTGAGTTCGGTCAGGCACACGGTTTGGCAAAGAGCGGTTGGCAGCCGCTATGGGTAGTCGACTTTCCCATGTTCGAGTTCGATGAAGAAGCTCAGCGCTATATCGCGGCGCATCATCCATTCACGAGTCCGAAGGATGGCCATGAGGACTATCTGTCGACCGATCCAACCAAGGCACTGGCGAAGGCGTATGACTTCGTGCTCAACGGCTGGGAACTCGGCGGCGGCTCGATCCGTATTCATCGCGAGGAGGTGCAAAGCAAGGTGTTCCGCGCGTTGAAGATCAGCGCCGAAGAAGCAGGTGCAAAGTTCGGATTTTTGCTCGATGCACTTCAGTATGGCGCCCCGCCGCACGGCGGCGTCGCTTTCGGACTGGACAGGCTCGTCGCGATGATGGCTGGTGCCGAATCCATTCGTGATGTCATCGCGTTTCCAAAAACGCAGCGTGCGCAGGACCTGCTCACGCAGGCGCCAAGTGAAGTGGATGAGAAACAGCTGCGCGAGCTGCACATTCGCGTGCGCAGCGCAGCGAAAGTAGCGGAGCCGCGCGTCGCATAAGGTAGGTCGGTGCAGCTCTGCAAAGTTCCGGAGTCAGTGCTGGTCGTCGTTTACACGCTGGCACTGGATGTGCTCCTGATCGAGCGTGCGGATCATCCGGGGTTCTGGCAGTCAGTCACGGGCAGCAAGGCAACGCTTGATGAGCCGCTGCCCATGGTATGCGTGCGTGAAATTGCAGAAGAGACGGGACTTGGTGTCGCGACCGAGCAGCTTGAAGACTGGAAAATCACGCATCGATTCGCCATCTATGAGCAGTGGCGCCATCGCTACGCAGAAGGGGTTACGCATAATACGGAGCATGTTTTCGGACTCTGCTTGCCGCAACCCTTTGAGCCCCGTCTCAATCCGCTGGAGCACACTCAGTATCAATGGCTCCCGTGGCGCGCCGCCGCCAATGCGTGCTTTTCATGGACCAACGCTGAGGCGATTCGACGTCTGGAGAATCTGCAGACAAATGGCGATACTCAGCCTGATCGGGACCGTGTGTCATGAAGGTCACACCCAGCCGTTGCCGACGGTCGCCGTCGAACGTGACGGCGATACTTTCTACGTCAATGCGCGCGCCAGTGTGGCGGTGGATCCGCGTGTAGCGTGGGAAACGCTCACTGACTACGAGCACATGCGCGAGTTTTTGCCGAACATCGACCATTCGAAGGTAATAGGACGCCAGGGCACGCGGCTGACCGTTGAGCACGTCGGGCAGTTTCCGCTGTTCTTTTTTGATATTCCGGTTCGCGTGCGTCTGGCTGTTACTCAACAGCCGTATGACCGTATCGTTGCGCGCTCCGAGCCGGGCGAAGTCGACGGTGCTGCGCAGACACTGCGTTCGTTTACCGGCAGTTACGATCTGGCGGTCGTCTCGCTTGAACGGCGTGCAGGCGTTCGAATCGACTACGAGTCGCGCTTCGAACTGGCAGACCCGCTTCCGCCGATCGTCGGCGATCTGTTCGGCACGGCGATGGTGACCAAGACGTTGCGCCTGCAATTCGAAGCGATGGTTCGCGAGATGGTGCGCCGTCAGGCAGCCCGTAGTCCGATCGAGAAGTCGCAATGAACCTGGTTCCGACGCGAGTGGTGACGAGTACCACTGTGCAGCTTGCGTTCATAGCGTTGCTGCTCGCGGGCTGCGCCACTGTTGACCCCTACGCGTCGCCCCCGATCTCGCAAAACATGCAACGTGACGACGTTGTCGGTTACTGCGCTCGACTGTTTGCGGATATCGACCGTCGCATAGATTTGCTCGGCGTGCGCGATGCGGAAGCACAACGCATCGCCGGCTTTCCTTATTTGCGGATTAACCGCTTTAGTGAGGCTCTAGAGGTGCGTGCGACGACGGCACCCGAACAGAAGGCATGGCATGCGAGATTGCAACAACTCGATGAGAAAGCGCGTGCGAGCGAGTTGGCTAACGCTGCTTTGAGTATCGATGACCTCCCGCGCTGTCGCGAGTTGCTCAGCTCGGCGGATTCTGCGGCGGCCAACAAGTTGCGTTCCGTAGCAAAGGTACCGGACGATTACAGCATTGGAATGCGGGCGCTCGGCCTCTACCCGCTGACGCGGTTGCCGTTCGCCCAGGGAATCGCGCGCTGGCACGCCGATACGCGCGCGGTGTTTGCGACACCGATCGACGCGCTGCCGGTCCGAGGCCGACTGCAGCGCTACGCTCCAGCAACGCAAACAGTGAAAACCGCAGCTGCGGTGACGGTCGACGCGCTCGGCGTGCCTGTACTTTCGGCAGAAGAGCAGCTAGCGCTGCTGGCTCGGCATGCGCCTGTGCTGGAGGTCGACGTGGCTGGAGACTTTGACCAGGTCGGCACACTGAAACTCGACAGCGCTGATCGAGTCATCGTTGATACCTCCGCGCCGGTTGCATACACCCGCATCGCCTACACGATGCTCGGCGGCATCGTTCATCGACAGCTCGTCTACACGTTCTGGTTCAGTGAGCGTCCACCGGCGTCCGGAAGTAACTTCGATTTGCTTGCCGGAAAGTTGGATGGTGTCGTGTGGCGAGTCACGGTTGACTCCGCCGGCGAGGCCTTGGTGTACGACAGCATCCACGCGTGCGGTTGCTATCACCTCTTTTTCCCGACCGAGAGAGTGGTTGCGCGTAAATTGCCTGACACGCTCGATGAATCGCTGTTCGCTCCGCAAACACTTACAACGCCCATCCCCAGCCACAGAACGGTGTTGCGGATCGAATCGGGCACGCACTATCTGCAGCGCGTGCTGACGCGCGCAGAAAGCAATTCGGCAGCTGACGTGCTGTACCCATTGAAGGACGAGCGGACGTTGACGACGCTGGCAAGGCCCAGCGGGGGGACCCGCAGCGCCTACGACGAGACCGGGCTGATCCCCGGCAGCGAGCGCGGAGAGCGATGGTTTTTCTGGCCGATGGGTATCGAATCGGCCGGGCAGATGCGCCAATGGGGCCACCACGCCACGGCGTTCGTGGGACGCCGCCACTTTGACGATCCCCGCCTTTTCGACGCTTACTTCGAATTGCGCCGCTGACAAAATAACAACTATGAAGATTCGAGTTGCTACCTACAACATTCACAAGGGTGTCACCGGCGGTTTGCGCAAGAAAGTCCGCATTCACGACGTCAAACTCGCCCTGCATTCGATGGACGCCGATATTGTGTTCCTGCAGGAGGTGCAGGAAAAGAATGACCGGATGTCGCAACGGAACGGTTATCCCGCTGGTACGCAGCTCGACTTTCTGTGCACCGGCAGTTACCTGCACCGCGCGTACGGGATGAACGCTGTTTATCCGCACGGTCATCACGGTAACGCCATCGTCTCGCGCCACACGATTGGCAGGAGTCTGAATCATGATATTTCGGATCACGCGCTCGAGAAACGC
>DATEOP010000424.1:0-5748 GCA_035274065.1 Burkholderiaceae bacterium | reverse complement strand
CGAGGATTTGTGGCGCGCCTATTACGCGTCGACGTTTAATCCGGCCCGAGTCAACGTGAACGTGATGCGGGGGCATATGCCCAAAAAATTCTGGGCGAATCTGCCCGAAGCACAGCTGATCGAGCCATTGGCTGCCGCCGCAGCTATGCGCGCGGGGCAGATGATCACGACCGACGCGGCCCCCGCGCGAAGAAGCCGAGTGCCGCCCGCACGATCGCCGGTCAGTTCGCCCAGCGCCGATTCGGGCGCGGGTGAGGCGCAGCGGAAGTTACTTGATCAATGTCGCAATTGTTCACTGTGGAAATACGCGACGCAGGCCGTCCCTGGGGAGGGTCCGATGTCCGCGCGGTTGATGTTCGTGGGTGAGCAGCCAGGTGATCAGGAAGATCTGGCCGGCCGGCCTTTCGTCGGCCCCGCCGGACAATTGCTCGATCGTGCGCTGTCGGCAGCGGGCATTGACCGCGGCGAGGTTTACGTCACCAACGCAGTTAAGCATTTCAAGTACGAGCTGCGTGGCAAGCGCAGGCTGCACAAGAAGCCCGCTGAGCTTGAAATCGCTGCGTGCCACGTGTGGTACGAAAGCGAGGTCGCTGCGGTGCAACCCGCTTTGATCGTTGCGATGGGCGCCACCGCAGTGCGCGCCGTTCTGGGACGCGCGCTACCAATTCTTGCTAACCGGGGAAAGCTGATTGAGCCGCAGAATGAACTATCACCGTCGACTCGAGTATTGGTGACTGTGCATCCATCGTATCTGCTGCGCGTGCTTCCTGAAACGCGCGACGCCGAGTACGCCAGGTTTGTCGAAGACCTGAACATTGCGGCAAGGTATATCCGCAACTTGCGTAGCTAAAACGTCATTCAGCTGCGCTGAAACGCTTCGTGGTGAAAGCGCAAGTGATCATCGACGAAGGTCGCAATAAAGTAATAACCGTGGTCATAGCCTTCGTGATACCGCAGCGTTAACGGCTGGTTTGCCTTGCGACACGCCACCTCTAACGTCCCCGGATAAAGTTGTTCGCGCAGGAAGGCGTCGGCCAGTCCCTGATCGATCAGCAATCCGTGCGGAAACGGCGCCGTCGCCTGCCGACTCATCAGCACGCTCGCATCGTGCTGCTCCCAGCGACTGATGTCTTCGCCGAGATAACCGCTGAACGCCTTCTTGCCCCAGGGAGCCTGCACGGGAGCCGCGATCGGTGAGAACGCCGACACCGACACGAAGCGGTCACGGTGGCGCAGCGCAAGCGTCAACGCGCCGTGCCCACCCATTGAATGACCGAAGATTCCAATGCGCGAAGCGTCGATCGAAAACTCGCTGATTACCAATGGCAGCAGTTCATGCATCAGATAACTTTCCATGCGCCAATTTTTGGCCCACGGCTCACGCGTTGCGTCCAGATAGAAGCCCGCACCGACGCCAAAATCCCACGCGTCGGCCTCACCCGGTACGCCCGCACCACGTGGGCTGGTATCCGGCACCAACAGCGCAATGCCAAGCTCTGAGGCCAGTCGTTGTGCACCTGCCTTCATCGTGAATGTTTCTTCGGTGCACGTCAGACCCGAAAGGAACATCAATAGCGGCAGGTGGGCTAACGATGCGCGAGGCGGGACAAACAGCGCAAAGCGCATCGGCAGTCCGATCTCGGCCGAAGCGTGGCGGTAGAAAAATTGACGGCCGCCGAAGCAGCCGTGTTCGCTCAGAGGTTCGAGCTTTGGCACGCGCGAACCGCGTTAGAACTCAACGACGCTGCGGATCGACTCGCCGCGCTTCATTAGATCGAACCCTTCGTTGATTCGCTCGAGCGGCAAATGATGCGTGATCAAGTCGTCGATGTTCAGCTTGCCTTCCATATACCAATCGACGATGCGCGGAACGTCGGTGCGCCCGCGCGCGCCACCGAATGCGGTTCCCTTCCATACGCGCCCGGTTACAAGCTGGAACGGGCGTGTGCTGATCTCCTGACCGGCGGCGGCAACGCCGATGATGATGCTTTGGCCCCATCCCTTGTGGCAGCACTCTAGCGCCTGCCTCATTGTCGTCACGTTGCCAATGCATTCGAAGCTGTAATCGGCACCGCCGTCGGTCAGCTGAACAATCGCATCGACAACGTTTTCGACTTTTTTCGGGTCTATGAAGTGCGTCATGCCGAACTTTCGGCCGAGCGCTTCGCGCGCAGGATTTGTATCGATGCCGATGATGCGATCGGCACCGATCATCTTTGCACCCTGAATGACGTTCAACCCGATGCCGCCAAGTCCGAACACCGCGACGTTGGCGCCGGTCTCAACTTTTGCGGTGAAAAGCACGGCCCCGACGCCGGTCGTGACGCCGCATCCGATGTAGCAAACCTTATCGAACGGAGCATCGTTGCGTATCTTCGCAAGCGCGATTGCCGGCACGACCGTGTGGTTGGCAAAAGTCGACGTCCCCATGTAATGCAGGATCGGCTTGCCTCCCATTGAAAATCTGGACGTGCCGTCGGGCATCAGACCGCGTCCCTGCGTCGAGCGAATCGCCTGACACAGGTTGGTCTTGCGCGACAGACAGAATTTGCACTGCCGGCATTCGGGCGTGTAAAGGGGAATGACGTGATCGCCCGGCTTCAGCGCCGTTACGCCATCGCCCACTTCGAGCACGACACCTGCTCCTTCATGCCCGAGTATGGATGGGAAAATCCCCTCCGGATCAGCACCCGACAACGTGTAATAGTCGGTATGGCAGATGCCGGTCGCCTTGATTTCGACCAGGACCTCCGAAGCGCGCGGCGGCTCCAGGTCCACTGTTTCAATCGTCAGTGGGTCACCGGCTTTCCAAGCAACCGCCGCTCTCGTTTTCATCGATTTCCTTTGTCTTCAAAGTTGCGACAAACGCGCGCGTCCGCGGCGCGCCCGGCGCCACGATCGCACCTAAGTCTTCGACAGTATCAAGGTCATGCCAAATTGGCAGGTTCACTACGTGCAGCCCCGCCTCCACTGCACGCTCACGCGTCTGCTGCGCTACGAGGACAGTGCTCCAACTGATGCACGCGAACAAGTTCGAATGCATCACATTGAGACCTACCAAGCAATAGCCGCCATCGGTGGCAGGGCCAAGCACGACGTCGGCAGAATTTCGAAGGGCGTCGAATGCGCGCGTGATCATCTCTGCCGGCAAGTCGGGACTATCGCTGCCAATCAGTACCACCGGACTGTAATTTGTCAGCAGCGTGGCTAGCGTGCCGGTGATGCGCTCGCCCAACGTGCCACCATGTTGGGGTATTAACGCGAATGCAGGGGCTACCTGCTCAAAATAACGACGGCTATCAGGCGTCGGCGGCGCATAGCTCAATGCGTGAGATACACCTTCAATCGATGAAGCTAATGCCAGTGTGTCAACCAGCGCGCAGCGATACAGCTCAGTCGCGATGTCATCCCCCAGCGCGGCCGCAATGCGCGTCTTGACCCGGCCGTGCTGCGGCCGCTTGCACATCACCGCCAAACAAGGCTTCATCGCTACTGAGTTGCCGGCTTGATCTCGCGCATCAACAGGCCTGTCGTCGACACCCGCAGTTCGAGCTCGGCCGGCCGCGATACAGGTACGTAGCTCGCAGACCCATATTCCGCATCGAGCAGCGGCGCGAGAAACGTGTAGCGCCGCCGCAGGTCGAACAGGTCGAGCGGCTTGTCGCGCGACAATGCAAACACGGTGCGTGGCGCCGACCGCTCGTTGTCAATCGAACGATAGCGCCCCGCAATGCGATCGAGCTCATACGCAGTATGCAGTCCGACCATGTTGGCAATCGGTTTCCACTTAAGGATCTGCGCGTCCACATAAACCTCATCGCCCGCGAGCTCGAACTTTACCTCGCGCAAGTCCGGGTACCGCACAGTTGCCGCGAACTTCTGCGTGCCGGTCGGTTGCACAAGTAGCGTCGCAGCCACCTCTTCACGTGTTAGTGCGGTGTAGCCATACGTGCCAAGTGCAATCGTTGCCGCAAGCGCGCCAAGCGAGAGCAGCAACAAGCCAAAAATTGTCCGCGAAACGAATCGAAGCGGGCGCAGGCGAATCAGCGCGCCGATAGCCGACAGCAGGAGCAGCGCGCCGAGCAATGCAAAAGCAATCCCGGCCAGGCCGAACGGTGACGCCCAAAGTTGGGTCAGTGCCATGAAGCCTGCTCAAGGCTGGAATGATCTTTGCGTGTACCACGCGTTACGGGCACTTGCCGTTTGTCAGATTTGCTGGCAATGCCGGTTAGGTGTGGCAAACTTTCTGCGCAGTACTTACTTTTACCGGGAGAGAAAAACATGAATTTCATCATTTGGTTGGTTGTCGGCGGTTTGATCGGCTGGGTAGCAAGCATGATTATGCGCACCGACGGGCAGCAGGGCATCTTCCTGAACATCATTGTCGGTATCGTCGGTGCCATGCTCGGCGGCTGGCTGATCTCCCCACTCGTCGGCGTTCCGACGATTAACCAAGGGTCCTTGAGCGTCGGCGCATTGGTCGTCTCGCTGCTAGGCGCTGTGATTCTGCTGGCGATCGTCAATCTGTTTCGCCGCGGTACCGCTCGCTAAGAGCGTGTAAGGTACGAAGGGCGGGCATGTGCCCGCCCTTTTCTATTCTGCAGTGACTTTTTGTTCGGCCTGCGGCCACACGACCACCTCGCGTATCCCACCAGGCGACAATCGCCTGCGCGACTGCTGCGATCGATGCGGTGCCGTGCATTACATCAACCCGCGGCCGGTTGTCGGAACGATTCCGATATGGCGCGATCAGGTTTTGTTGTGCAAGCGCGCGATTGAGCCGCGTATTGGCAAGTGGACGTTGCCTGCCGGGTTTATGGAAACAAACGAAACGACGGGCGATGGAGCGCTACGCGAGACACTGGAAGAAGCTGGCGCTCGGGTCAGACTGGGCCCACTGTTTTCGATGATCGATGTGCCGCATGTGCAGCAAGTTCACATTTTCTTTCGCGCCGAACTGCTCGATAAGCACTTCGCCGTCGGCACTGAAAGCCTCGAGGTGCGGCTTTTTGCAGAAAGCGAAATTCCCTGGGAGGAAATCGCGTTTCGAACCGTTTCGACCACGCTCGAGTTCTACTTTGCTGACCGAGCGCGCGGTGAGTTTGGTGTTCATACAGGTGCGATTACATCAGCGCCGAGTGAGCGCGTCATGCGCGCATGATTCCATGGCTTGCACCAGGCCAGCCGTTTCCGCCGGTGTCGACTGCGCTTCAAACCCCGAATGGATTGCTCGCCGCAAGCGCTGACTTAACAGCCGATCGACTGCTAGCCGCGTATCCACAGGGAATTTTTCCCTGGTATTCGGACGAAGAACCGGTTTTGTGGTGGTCACCTGATCCCCGCATGGTCTTGTTTACGGACGAATTCAAGATTTCGCGCAGCTTCTCGAGGACATTACGCAAGGCAGCACGCGACGCATCGCTTGAGCTTCGTGTAGACGCGGACTTCGACTCAGTCATTCATGCGTGCGCCGAACCCCGCGGCGACGACACCGGCACTTGGATTACCGACGGCGTGATCGATGCGTATATTGAATTGCATCGGCGCGGATTGGCACACTCGGTCGAGGCATGGGTCGAGGGTCGGCTTGCTGGAGGTTTGTACGGTGTGGCGCTCGGTCGAATGTTCTATGGGGAATCGATGTTCTCGCGCACGCCCGAGGCGTCGAAGATCGCACTTGCCCTACTCGTGCGCGTGATGCAAAACGAACGAGTGCGAGTGATAGACTGCCAACAGAACACGCGACAT
>DATEOP010000423.1:0-2299 GCA_035274065.1 Burkholderiaceae bacterium | reverse complement strand
CGCGCGTAGCGCGAGGGAGCACCATAAATGACCTATCTCGCAAAACCCAAACTGCGGCACCCTACCCTGCCAGCCAATCGCCTCGGCTACACGCGGCGTGATTACGAGGGGAAAATCTCGACGCTGTGTGCAGGCTGCGGCCATGATGCGATCTCGGCGGCTATCGTGCAAGCATGCTGGGAGCTGGCGATCGAGCCACATCGCGTAGCCAAACTGTCGGGCATCGGTTGTTCTTCCAAGACACCCGATTATTTTCTCGGCGCCTCGCATGGCTTCAACTCGGTACACGGTCGTATGCCATCGGTACTCACCGGCGCCAACCTGGCCAATCGCGATTTGCTCTATCTGGGTGTGTCTGGCGACGGTGACTCGGCATCGATTGGGCTTGGCCAGTTCGCGCATCTGATGCGGCGCGGCGTCAATATGACGTATATCGTTGAAAACAACGGCGTCTACGGATTGACCAAAGGCCAGTTTTCGGCGACCGCCGATCAAGGGTCGAAATCCAAGCGCGGCGCAGTCAATCGTGACGCGCCAATCGATATGGTGGCACTGGCGCTGCAGCTCGGCGTCACCTACGTTGCGCGCAGCTTTTCGGGCGACAAGGATCAATTGGTGCCGCTGATCAAAGGAGCCTTAAGCCATCGCGGAGCAGCGCTGATCGACGTGTTAAGTCCATGCGTCGCGTTCAATAACCATCCGGGAAGCACCAAGAGTTACGACTACGTTCGCGAACACAACGACGCTGTCAACCGGCTTGACTTCATGCCCCTTCGCGATCCGATTGCGGCCGAATATCCTCCCGGCGGAGTAATGGAGGTGACGCAGCACGACGGCAGCGTGCTGCGATTGCGGAAACTTGAGGAAAGTTACGACGCCGGTGATCGGCTGGCCGCGATCAATCACATTCATTCCCACCAGGCGCGCGGCGAGATCGTCACCGGCCTGCTTTACATAGATCCGGACGCAGACGATTTGCACGAAAACCTCGCTACGCACGCAACTCCACTGAACAGGCTCGGCGAAGCCGATCTTTGTCCCGGCGCCGCAGCGCTTAAAGCACTGAACGCCGAGCTCAGATAAGACTCAGATCATTAGGCGCTGCCGTTAAGGAGTGCGAACCGTCCAGGTGGCTGCAAGCAGTAACACAAAACCAGCAACCGCTGCGACCGCGTGTCCAACGATCAGTCCCTTAGGCAAGGGCAGCTGCTTCCAGTGATAGTTCAAATTGAGCACAACGCCTCCCGCCGCAGCGACGAGAAACAAAACCAGCGCGACGAGTGCCATACCCGGTAGGCCGATCGTGGCGGCGGCGTACAGCAACAACGTCACGGCCGCCGCCGCCAGAAACCCGTGCAGCATAGAGAGGCTAGGCGGTGGCTGCCGATTTCCCGCGAAACGCATGCCTGCCATCACTAGCCCTCCGACTGCCCCGATCGCAAGCAGCACAGTGGAAGTGCGAAGAATCATTGCGAGCTCCATGCCTTTCTCCTTCAATTGTGCTGGGATTCAAAGTGACTTCAGGTACTCGACCAGTTCGCGCTGCTGTTCGGTAGTTAAACCGAGAGTGCGAACGCGGTTGTAGTGCGCGATAACGTCGGCGAGCGTGGCGGCGCTGCCATCATGGAAATACGGCGGGTGCTGCCACAGCCCGCGCAGCGGCGTAGAGCGGTAAGCCTTACTGACGGTGCGCGCTGCGTATGCTCCATCGACTCCGGTTTCCGCCGCCGTATGCAACTTCCCGTCGTTATTGTCGGTGCCGCTCCCACCTGTATGGCATGTCGCACAGTTTCTATCAAACAACGCACGTCCACGCTCTGCTGCAGCCGTGTTGACACTGCCTTCCGGTGGACGTGGCGCTGGCAGACTGTGTTGATAGGCACGCAGCGCCGGCAGCTTTGAAGTGACCAGATCAGGCGAGTGCTTGATGTCAATGCCCAAGCGCGGGTCGGAAAAATTTCCCTGCGCATGCATCTGCGTCACCGCGACGTAAGCATTCCAATACGAAATCGGTCCTTCTGCCGTATACGTTTCATTCTTGATCTGGGCCAATCCGTACGCCGGCGGGAGCACAAGCGGTGTGCTCTTGCCATCCCTGTTATATCGAGGATCGTATTTGCCAGGTCCCCACGACTCGTAGACCGCCCTCTGCTCTGCGGTCAGAACCGGAGACATCGCAACGATTGCGCCGACGTTGAGGTCGCGATTGGGCCACCCGTCAAGGCGATGACCGATCCCGGGCAGTAATGCATCGTCAACGGTCGAATGACACAGCGCGCACGTGATTCCGATGCGTGAG
>DATEOP010000422.1:0-2039 GCA_035274065.1 Burkholderiaceae bacterium | reverse complement strand
CGTGCGCCGCGCGATTCGACCGCCTTCACAGCCTCTTCCAAAAAGGACACTTGTGTCGCCCACGGGGCCTTTTCGTACAGTTCGAACTGCTGTTCGATGCTTTCAAATTCAAGAATTGGCTTCGCGTCAGTTTTTGCGATGCGCAGCAAGTACGCCTCAACCGACAACGCCGGAACGTATCCCGCCTGTGCCGCCTCGAAGAGCGCAAGCACATTGGCGAGCATCCACGGCTTCATCCGCATCATCGGCGCTGGATCAAGTTGATTGCGAGACAACAGCGAGTCGATGCGCTGCCGCAGCTCCGGGGTCAATCGAGTCTCAAGCCCTGGAGTTCCATCTGGGTACTGCGCGTACTTCTGTGTAGCCGCGATTGCGCGCGCGCTGTCTGAAACGTCAGCCTCGAGCACGATTGCGTCGGCGCGCTTTAAGTGCGCGAGCCGCGAGGGTGGCAACGGATAAAACTCCGGCCGCCCCACATGGATCGTCCCGAACAGCCAGGCAACTTGCTTGCCTTTGCGCACTTCCCACAAGAACCCGCGACGCTCGCTGTCCTGCGCCTGGCTGTCGCCCACCCACGTCAGCGGCAGCAACGCACAGCACACAATGGCCCAGAGCAATCGCTCGATAAGTGACGGATGAGACATGACGTAAACATTGTACGGTTGCCGTTGCTCGCAACCGGAGGTCTGATTAGACTGCGCCAACTCTTATATAGGGAGCGGTTATGCGCAACTTGTTAGTCGGAGCGTTATTGACGTGTGCGGCCGGAGCGGTTGCGGCTCAACAACTTCCATCGCCGCCGGGTTATATCGGTGCAGGCTTGGGCGTTTCCCGATATCACGACTTCTGCGCCGCCGGTGCCGGCAGTTGTGACGAGGAAGGCACCGCATGGCGCGTGCACGCCGGCTACATGTGGCGGCCGTGGATTGGTTTGGAAGGCGCATTCATTCATTTCGGCGAGGCGCAGCAGCCCGGATTCTTGATTAATCCGCCCGCCAACACGACACCGCTGCCAAGTGCTTCGGATGGTCGAACCTACGCAATGGGGCTATCGCTGCTGTTGCGCGCGCCATTAGGGCCGGTAGGTCTGCACGCAAAACTTGGCTACGCCGCAGTCACCTCGAAGTTTGTCGGCAATGCGGCCGTACAGGACAACACTACCGGCGCGGTCACTTATTTCAACTCGCAGGCACGTGAAACCAAAGGTCGCTTTATCTACGGCCTCGGTGGAACATACGATTTCGGAACTCAGTGGCAAGCGCGCTTCGATTGGGACCGCACCGAAGGCAAGGACAACATCAATCCGAAGTACGACGTCGATGCGTACACGCTTGGTATAGGCTATCGCTTCTAACTAAGACGTTTCGCTCTAAACGGCCCCGCCTTAGCGGGGCCGTTTTGCTTTTAAATGTTCCGTAAGCGCCTCAGATGAACGTCGGCTCGACTCAATATCGCTCGATCTGGGCGATTGGCGATGATGCTGTCGGCATCGTCGACCAGACGAAGTTGCCCCATGCCTTCGCGACGCGCACTGTGAGCAGCAGCGGGGACATGATCGCTGCGATACAAACGATGGCGGTGCGCGGCGCACCGCTTATTGGAGTGGCGGGTGCCTATGGCCTTGCCCTTGCGATGCGTACTGACGCAAGTGACGCACATCTAAGGGTCGTGCATCAGCGGCTGAATGAAGCGCGCCCGACCGCAGTAAATCTGCGCTGGGCGCTTGATCGAATGCAGGCCGTGCTTTCACCGTTACCACCTGCACAGCGAGTGAGCGCTGCATGGCTTGAAGCGGCGCGTATCGCCGACGAGGACGTTGCGCTGAACCAGTCGATCGGGGCGCACGCAGCGCGTCGGCTGCAAGCAATGCACAGCGACGTCAAGCGCACGTTGCAGGTTCTTACTCACTGCAATACGGGCTGGCTGGCAACGGTCGACTACGGCACCGCGCTGTCCGGCATCTATCAGGCGCACGATGCTGGCGTCCCGCTGCATGTATGGGTCAGCGAGACGCGCCCGCGAAATCAGGGCCTGCTGAC
>DATEOP010000421.1:0-5569 GCA_035274065.1 Burkholderiaceae bacterium | reverse complement strand
GTATAGCAACACTGCAATGCCAAACGGTTACAACAACCCGAAGGCAGCAGAGTGGCTGGGCGACCAACTCGCGGCTGATCCTCGCTTCGCAGTCGGTGCCGTCCACTACTGGCACAAGGCTTTGTTCCATCGCGAGCCTCTGCATGCAGTTACAGATACAACCGGACCGGACGCCGCGGCTCGTCTGGCTGCGTACAACGCCCAGGAAGATGAGTTTAAGGAGATTGCTGCACGTTTCGCTGCCAATGGCTACAAGGTCAAGGATCTGTTGGTAGATCTGATCCTCAGCAAGGAGGGTCGCGCCATAGGCTTGTCTGAGCAAGTGAGTGCGCAACGTGCGACATCTCTTGTCGCACTGGGTGAGGGTCACCTGCTTTCAACGAGCAGACTGCAAAGGAAGTTTGTTGGAGTACTCGGATTGCCCTACGCCGGCTTCAACAACCCGTTTGCTGGCCCGGGTCTGGCGTTCGGCGGCTTTGACGCCAACACAGCCAAAAACCCGCAAGTTGATTTCACGACCAATCAGGTGACGACGCTCGACGTTGCTTTACTGACTATGAGCTGTGCATGGACGCAAGCCGACTTTGCCAAGGCACCTGCTGCGCGTATGTTGTTCCCTGCCGTGACGATGACCGACACGCCGGCGTCCCAGGCGGGCAAGGACAAGATCCTGGCGAACATCGTCTACTTGCATGACAAGCTGTGGAATCAGCGAGTCACCAGCACAGACGCGGAAGTTCAGCGCACGTACCAGCTGTTCGAGGCCGTGTACAACGACCGCGCGACTGCGCCTGCAAGACCCACGACCTGCCAGCTCAACGCCGGCAATGACGCGGGTTATGTAGGACGTACGTGGGCCGCCACCTTGATGTATATGGTCGGCGACAAAGCCTTCCTGACCTTTTAATCGGTTGACGAGCCAAATTACAGGAGCGATTTAAATGGACCGCAGAGAATTCCTCTTAAATACGGCGAAGGCATCCGGTGTAGTACTTCCGTGGGCGGGGCTGTTGCCCCTCACCAACCTTGCCAACGCGCAGTCATCGGCTCAAAAGCTGCTGGTTTACTACCACTGCGACGGTGGGTGGGACAGCGATTCGTTCAGCGATCCCGCGATCGGCGCCGGAATCAACAACTACACGACGCAGGGCTTGACAGTTCCCCGAGTCGGCAGGATGGCCATAGCGCCTATGGGAAACAACGGAAGCAACGCACAGTTCTTGCAGCGCTTCAACAGTCAGCTGATCTTCGTCAACAATGTCAACACGCAGACGAATAGCCATGAAGACGGCAGTGTTTGCGCCTCGACTGGCAAGCTTGAAATGGGTTATGCCCCCATTTGCGAGTTGCATGCGGCCAAGTACGGCCCAGGTTACCCTGCCGCTTGGATTTCGCGAGACGACGCCAGAGCCAGCGCGAGCACGGGTCTTGTAACCGCCACGCCGGTGCCCGATGGGAATCAGCTACGTGCAATGGTGGTGCCAAATGCAGCGAACGGCACTCAAGATCGCATGAAACAAGCTGACTACCAGAAGACCATAGCGGCGCGGGATGCGCGGCTGCAGGCGCTTAAGGCAAATGGTGTGATGTTGCCAAAGGCCAGTCTGATTAACGAGCAGTTCCTCGCGGCCAAGGAAGCGCGGGTTCGCTTGGAAGCCGTAGCCAGTTTGATTCCCGCGACTTTCACCAATGGGTTCGCTGATATTGAAGTCGCGGCGATCGCAATGCAAGCGGGCATTACGGCGTCTGCTCAAATTACGAGCGGCGGCTGGGACTGCCACGGAAGCGTCGAGGACTACAACGGCCCGAACGGAGCGTTGGTGCGTATGACAAGCCGGATAACGTTCCTAATGGACGAAGCGCAACGGCGCGGCATTGCAGACCGGTTACTCGTGGTTATAAGCGCCGAGTTCGGCCGTACGGTGCTAAATGGTGGCGGCGGCAAGGATCACAACAACGTCGGTGGTTCTTACACAATCCTGCTTCCGCCAGGAACGGGGTTGGGTGATCGCACGGTCGGCTACACAGGTCCGCGCCATGAACAGAGAACGATCAATCCGACAACCGGCGCTCCTGATCCTAATGGCATCGTGATTAACCCGAAACATGTGCACGAGGCAATCCACACGTACCTCGGATTCCAGTCAACTGCTCCGGGAGGGTTGGGCGTGCCGGCAGCGGAGAAACTGAAGCTGTTCAGCCCCACTTGCCACACGGGGCATCCGAGTCTCCCCGCCTGATTAACATCAACACAACCACGCGCCGTCGCCACTTCACACTGGCACGGCGCGCTTTCGTTTGCTGCGCGGTTTCTTTCGTCGTCGCCAATAGCGCTGCTGCGGATTTGCGGGGCTTCGTCAGCGAGGGGGGCGCTGGGGTGCTGCAGTATCAGCCGTGCTTCGGCGGTGCGATTTCGCAGCAGTTGTTTCCAATTGCAGACAAGACGCCCAACGGAGCGCTGCGCGCGGGGGTTGGCGCCGTTCGTAGCATGATGCTGCATCGATACCGACCGCTTTATGTTGAGGTACGCGGCGAGCGCGGCAAAACCGATACGACCATTTATCAGTTTCAAAGAGCAGTAGGCACCGTTGATGGGTGTAAGGCGTTTCCAAAAGATATTGCCGCCAACGTGCGGTTGCTTGCGACAGGTGAGGGGCCAAGGTGGCGTCTTGTTGTCACCGATTCCACTGCCGTACTAGAGCTTCCGGACAAAGTCGTTATGAAGCTTCCTGCCACCGCGTTTAAAGGCGCTGGCAGCGACCAGGCTGCGAAGGAAACCGTGGTGCGCACTTACGAGGCGCAAACCGCCGACGGAGTCGAGATCCGCATCGATGTGAACCCCCAGATGTGTACCGATGGCAAGTCGGAAACCGCGTATGGTGCGCGAGTAAGGGTGCGTTCCGGACAAAGCGTCCTTCAGGGATGCGCAGCACGGTTTTAAGCGGTATCGGTCCTCACTTCGCAGCTTTCGCTCGCGGCACTAACTGCCTGGACGTCAGCGCCTTATCGCGCACGCACCACCCGTAGGTCCGCAGATCTACATCGGGTGCGATATGAGCGAACGAGTGTGTGCCCGCGGCAGCGCCGGTCACTTGTTTCGCGCTTATGCTCAAATGTCCTAAAGAGCGTGCTATTCGACACGCTGTTGCGGACAGTGCAACATGGCGGACCGGCATACCAAGAGACCTCCAACAAAATGTCGCGAGCGCTTGAAAAGCTGTCTTTCGCTGAACTGCGGGATCATCTAAAGGCACGCGCAGATCAGGTTGGTTACGTAGACGACATCGATTTGTCGGAAGCGCTGCGCCACCTAACGTTGTTACCAGACCAGAAACATACAAGGGAAAGCGGCCACGCCCTCATTGAACTAGGGAGAAACTACTTCATGGCGGGTCAACAGGAGGACGCGTTACTGGCAGGTACGGTTGCCGCGCGCATCGCGATAACGCTGGACGATCAGTTATTGTTGTGTCGCGCGCGCAGTATGCAGGGCGTCACCTTGCGGGATCTCGGCCGATTCTCCGAAGCGACTGCCGCACTCGCTGAAACGTGGATGTTGGCGCGCGCGATGGGCGATGTCGAGCGAACGATATTGGCCATACAAAACATTGCCGCAGTTTTTTTTGCGATGGCGCAGTGGGAAGTGGCGGCGGCTTACAACGAACGAGCGCGCGCCATAGCAGCCGAGCATGGCCGAGCCGACGATGAGTTCAGATCAAGGAATGATTACGCGCTGTGTGCCCACAATCTTGGCGCACCGCACGCCGGTTTGCGTGCTCTCTTACCCTTCGACCCTCGAAAGCCAACGACTCGCTCGCAAATGCAGAGTCACGCAAACGCCCACGATACGTTGGCACACTTATATCTGGCCATCGGTAACACAGACTTGGCGAAAGTGCACGCACAGGAATCCGGCAGATGTGCGGAACTGGCAGGAGTTCCGCGAATAACGCACCTGCACGAGGCCTTATTGGGCTTGATCAATGTGAAGTCTGGCATCGTGGAAGAGGGACTGGCTGCGATACATCGCGGACTTGATTTTGCAAAACGGGCAGATGCGATTGATGTCGCCGATTACCTAAGCATGTGCATTGATGGTCACGAGACTGCGGGCCAATCAGACAAGGCGCTGTTGTTTCTTCAGGAGCTCGTTACCTTGAAGAAAAAATCGGTCCATGCCGAGCTCTTATCGACTCCATATAGTGAGTTAAAGGACCCTCTGTCTCAAAACGACGGCTCCATGCTAGACGGGTATTTACTGTTTAGGGAGCAGCGCATACAGAGAAGCGCGCGTCAACGCGTTCAGCACTATGTCAACATAGCAATCAACGCTGAGCTGGTAGGCGGACATGACCTTTACCGTACCTTCCGCGTATCTAAGTTGTCTAGATATTTAGCGGAAGCACTTGAGTGGGACCATCAAAGAGTCGACTTGCTGACGCTTGGAGCGCAGCTTTGCAACATCGGGATGGTCGCCGTTCCTTCTCGCATATTGCTCAAGCCCGGTACCCTATCTTCTAACGAGCGCCAGATCGTTTGGGACCATGCGCGATACGGTGCTGCCCTATTGCGCCAGTCGAAGCTTCAGGTCTTTGACGTTGCTGCTGTGCTTGCTGAGCAACATCATGAGCATTACGACGGAACTGGTTACCCGAATAAACTATGTGGAGAGGTAATTGCGGAGGAGGCACGGGTCGTGGCTATCTCCGACGCTTTCGACGCGATGACGCACCAGCGTCCATGGCGCGGCAAGCTGTCCGCCGCGTCGGCGATCGATGAACTTAAGCGCCAGGCGAGCCTGCAATTTGATCCACGGCTTGTGGATGCGTTTGTCAGCCTATTCAAACGCGAACTTGCCGGGCGCAAGGATCTTGACGCGTTTCTGGCAGAAGGCGCGGACGAATTCGAATATGTACGCGCTCGAACCCGGATGGATGCACTTCTCGCGGCGTCATGCTTGGCACCGATAGCAGAGAGCAGCAGGTCATCTCAATCCTAAAAGACGGAGAAGCAAATTCCTTTCGTCAGAACGGGCGTGTAAGTCGGTTCGACCCTCAACCCGCGTCCCTACTAACACAACACATGGCCTCCAGGAGTAGGGCGGTCGAATAAGATGAACCGCATGAAAATCGCCACCTTCAACGTCAACGGCATCACAAGCCGTCTTCCGCGCCTTCTCGAATGGCTAGAAGAGTGCAGCCCCGATATTGTTTGCCTGCAGGAACTAAAGACCTCCGACGCGACATTCCCGCAACTCGCCATTCAAGGCGCGGGTTATGGCGCAATCTGGCATGGCCAAAAGGGTTTCAACGGTGTCGCGATCCTTGCGAAAGGCATTGAGCCGCTAGAGCGGCGCCGCGGACTACCGAACGATCCCGACGACACTCATAGCCGGTATCTAGAGGCTTCGGTTAACGGGCTGATCATTGGGTCGATTTATCTGCCAAATGGAAATCCGCAGCCTGGACCCAAGTTTGATTACAAGTTGGCGTGGTTTCAGCGGCTGATCGATCACGCCGCGCAGTTGTACGACTCTGGCGAGGAAGTCGTACTCGTCGGAGACTACAAC
>DATEOP010000420.1:0-5123 GCA_035274065.1 Burkholderiaceae bacterium | reverse complement strand
GCCAGCCTCGCCGCGGCGTGCGCCGGGCCCGGCGCCAAGCCATCTGCACTTCGTCCGATCGATGCCGCTGCGATGCGGGGCACGGTTGAGCAGCTAGCGAAGGAAATGCTCGTTCCTGGCGCTGTCGTCATCCTGCGCACGCCGAATGGCGAGTTCACCGATACCTACGGGGTCACGACATATCGGGGTACGGTCCCGACCAGCTTTGACCAACACCTGCGCGTTGGCTCAAACACCAAGACGTGGACCGGCACGGTGATCCTGCAGCAGATTCAGGAAGGCCGGCTCAAGCTTGATGATCCGGTTTCGAAGTACCGACCCGATGTTCCGAACGGCACACAGATCACGATCGAGCAGCTACTCGCGATGCGAAGCGGCCTCTTCAACTACACGACGACGCTCGAACTGAATCAGAAGCTCGACGCACAGCCAACGAAAGCATGGAAGCAGGATGAGTTGCTGGCGCTCGGCTACAAACATCCGCGTGACTTTTCGCCCGGCGCGCAGTTCGGCTACTCGAACACCAACACGGTTCTGCTCGGCCTGATCGCTCAGCAGCTTGAGGGCGGCAAGCCGCTCGCAGCGATCATGCGAGATCGGCTATTCGCACCGCTGGGTATGAGAAACACGTTGTTGCCCGAAATCACATCGAATGCTTTACCTGTGCCGTTCGCATACGGCTACATGTACGGCGACAACGTGCTGACGATGGGCTCGCCGCCCGCACTGCCGGAAAATATGCAAGCCGCGGCCCGTGTGGGCACGCTCGCGCCCGGCGACCAGACTGTTGCGAATCCGTCGTGGGGCTGGGCGGCCGGCGCCGGTATCTCCACTGCGAATGACCTCGTCACATGGGTGCAGGCATTAGTCAGCGGCAAGCTGCTGAATGCAGACATGCAGGCCCGGCGCCTTGCCAGCGTGCGGCCGACTGATCCAAGCAATCCGAATAGCGCCTCGTACGGCTGGGCCATTGCCAAGTTCGGCAACCTCTACGGTCACACCGGCGAATTGCCCGGCTACAACTCGTTCATGGGCCACGATCCGGTGAATGCTGTGACGCTGGTCGTGTGGACCAACCTCGCACCGAGTGTCGATGGACGCGATCCAGCGACGACGATTGCCCGTGAGTTGATCGGCATGCTCTACGCGCCTGCACGGTAGACCGCGACGTCCACCCGTGACGCGAACGCGGACGGCAAGTCTTACCCGGGAGCGTCACTTCGCCGAGTCAGGTGCAGGCTCGAACAACTCCACTAGATTACCGGACGGGTCCTCGACCAAAATCTGCCGGCCGCCGGGTCCCGCGACGATGTCGTTGCGAAATTTAATTCCCGCTTTCTTGAGGACATCCACGTCGCCTTCAAGGCGGCGGGTTTGCACGATTATGCGATTCCATCCACCAGGTTCGGGTCTACGCCCATCAGGCATCGGTTGCGAGCCTCCGCCCGGGCCTTTCGGCGGGCTCAGGACGATTTGCAGATTCTCCCGTTCGAGGATCGCGAAATTTGGACCTGATTGAGCCGTGACGCGAAACGCCAGATGCTGCGAGTAGAACGCGATCGCAGCGTCGACGTCGTTCACGATGTAGCGGACCATCAATGGGTTCAGTTTCATATGGCGCCATTTCCTTTCTCTGGAGTAGACCAGCAAGTGCGTGGCAGCGCCGCTTGTCGCGCGCCACGCAGCGTTAAACGGCAGCGCAGCCCTCAACCTGCAGCAAAAACGATGCGCCTGATCTTAGAAGGGGCACGGGTGAAGACGGGGCTAGTGCCGCAATGTTCAGGTGCCGCGTTCGAGTTCAAACAAGCTCGTCGCTTCGACGCTGAGCACCTCCGCGTCGCGCTGATTTCGCATACGCCATATCCAGCGCACGATGCCGAGCGTCGATCGCGACCGCGCACGCCTGACATCGACGACTTCGATCCGCAAAAGCAATTGATCGCCGGGACGAACCGGATTCGACCACCGCAGATTGTCCAGGCCAGGTGAACCGAACGACTCCGAGTCGGCGAGGATGTTGTCGCACACCAACCGCATCGCAAGGCAGCACGTATGCCAGCCGCTGGCGATCAACCCATTCCAGCGGCTCGCCTGCGCGCGCGCCGGGTCGAGATGAAACCACTGCGGATCGAACTGGCGCGCGAACTCGATTATCTGCTGCTCGCTGACGCTGACCGACCCGGCTTCGATAATCTGGCCGGCTTCGATCTGGGCAAACTTCATTGATCGCGCGAGATCACAACCTCAATCGGCGTCGGATCGAAGCCGTTGCAAGGATTGTTGATCTGCGGGCAGTTCGACAGAACGCACAGCACGTCCATACTTGCGCTGAGATCGACATAGTGCAAAGGCTCCTTGCGCCCATCGACAATCGCGAGCGCGCCGTTATCTCCGATCGGCACCGGCATGAAGAAATTCAGATTAGGCACGACATCGCGTTTCGACATACCGTGCTTGGCCAGCTCGATCAGGAAGTTGTCGCGGCAGGCGTGCAGCTGCGAGGCCTGCTCGCCGAAGCGCACGGTGTTGGCTTCGGGGCTGCAACAGCCGACGACGGTGTCGTGCGCGCCGAGCGTGTCGGCCACGATCGTCATCAGCTCCCGTCCGCGGTTCGACAGCAGCCGTGTTCCTCTCGTGACCGCGGTGCTGCCGAACGTCAGCAGCGTGAGCTGCGCGTCATAGCGCTCGGCCGTGTCGCCAGCGCGGTAAACGAGAAAGTCCACCGCCTGCTCACCGAGCAGATCGATGATGCGCAGCGTTTCACCTTTGTGCACCAGGCCGGACCAGGATCGCCCAGCGGGGACGACGTGTCGGTAGCGCTCGGTCGAAGCTTTGTTAGCCGCCATTGCCATCTGCATCAAGCTCAGCCAAATAGGATTGCGTACGTGCATATGCGCGTTCGGCCTCGACAGTTGCTTCGCCGCAAAATTTTGACAGACCGGGCTTCTCTGGACGCCAGACTTCGACTTTGACCGGCTGCGCTGTCGCGCTCATGGGCGCCATCGGGTGCGGCACGTTCGAGAGTCCTACCAGCAGATCCATCTCGGCGTGCAGATCGAGATAGGTGCCAGACAGCGAGACGGAACTGTCCCAAGCGAAATGTTGCTCGTCGCAGCGCACCGGCGCGAAGAATGTCACTGGCGGATGCATGTCACGCATCTCAAGGCCTAGCTTGCTGGTCACGATGCCAAGGTTCTCGGTCGCGTTACGCGACATCAGCGGCGAGGAACCGTCATCGGCGCGCGGCATTCCCACGCCCAGCAGCACATCATGCCGCTCGCAGTTGTCCTCGACGATTCCCGCGAGCACGCGGCCCATATCCGATAGCAACACGCGTCCGCGTCCGATGCGGGCTGTCCATTGCACCTTGATCGTGTCGCTTGCGTAGAAGCGTTCGGTCGGATCGACGGCATTCCAGATCAGACACGCGACGCCGGGCGAACCCTGCAGGTTGTCGAGCCGCAAGCACGAGCCCCTGGACACCCTGCCGTACCAGTACCAGCCGGCAGGCACCGTCGCGCTTGTCTGCACGAGCGTGGCGGGGATCTCGCGCGCGATGCGTGGCGCTGCATTAATCGCTGCCTCGAATTTGCCGGGCGCCTGACCTTCGGCGCGCAAAGCCTCGTAGCGCCCCCTGAGCGCGTCGATGCGCCCCTGCTTCTGCGCATCCGGCGCTGCGGAAACGTTAAGCGCGCTTGTCATGCAGCCGGCTGAGGAATTGACGCGCACGCGCCGTCTTCGGCTGCGCGAAAAAAATTTCTGGTTTCTCGCGCTCGACGATCAGGCCCTGGTCGATGAACACCACTTCGTTGGATACGTCACGCGCGAACTCCATCTCGTGCGTGACGACCACCATGGTCATGCCTTCTGCGGCAAGGGCGCGCATTACGCCGAGCACTTCGCCCACTAGCTCTGGATCGAGCGCGCTGGTCGGCTCGTCGAACAGGATCACGGCAGGGTTCATCGCTAGCGCGCGCGCAATGCCGACGCGCTGCTTCTGTCCGCCCGACAGCTGGTAGGGATATGTATCGCGCTTGTCGCCAATTCCTACTTTCTCTAGAAGCTTTTCGGCGCGTGCGACAGCCTCTTCTTTCTTGAGGCCAAGCACATGGATCGGCGCCTCGGTGACGTTCTGCAGCACGCTTAGGTGCGGCCACAAATTGAAACTCTGAAACACCATGCCAATGCGCGCGCGCACACGTGACAGCTCATGGTCGGACATGTGGGCCTTGCCGTCACGAGTACCGATCCGCTCGCCGGCAACAAAGATCTCGCCGCTATCGGGCTCCTCCAGCCAGTTGATGCATCGGAGCAGCGTCGACTTTCCGGAGCCCGAAGGGCCGAGGATGCTGACGGTCTTGCCGCGCTCGACCTCGAGGCTGACGTCGCGCAGAACCTCGAGCTCGCCGAAGCTCTTCGACACGTTGCGAATCTCAACGGCGAGCGACTGCAGCGGAGTATCCAAGTCCTCTTCCCTCTGCGATAAAGCCGAACCGCGCCACCAGCAACTCGATCAGAACGCTGGTCGCCCAGTACAGTCCGATCGCCACGATGAATGCTTCGAATGGTATGAAGTACATCGACTGCACCGCCGCCGCCGCCGCTGTCAGCTCCCGCACCGTGATGATCGACAGAAACGCCGTGTCTTTCAAGCAGATGATCAGTTGATTGCCGAGCACCGGCGCCGTACGCAATACGAGCTGCGGCAGGATGATGCGGCGATACATCGTAAAGCTGGTGAAGCCATGGGCGCGCGCCGCTTCGGCCTGACCGGTCGACAGCGTCGCCCAGGCCCCACGCAAGATCTCGGCGAAATAGGCAGCCTGATAGGTGATCAGCGAGAGGAAGCCAACCGTCCACGCATCGAGGCTAATGCCGAAACTCGGCAGGCCGTAATAAAGGATGTAGGCATACATCAAGAAGGGGAGCATGCGCATGCCGTCGACCACAGCGCGCATGACCCGACTCAACGTACCAGGGCGTGTCTGGATCGCGAGAACGATCAATGTGCTGAGCAGGAATGCGGCGACTGCCGACACGCTGAACAGAATTAACGTGTTCCGGAATCCGAGCAGGATCATTTCCCGGTGATTCCAAAGGATCTCCCACTTGTTCATGGATTG
>DATEOP010000419.1:0-10547 GCA_035274065.1 Burkholderiaceae bacterium | reverse complement strand
GTCGTGCCCGCGTTAGATCTTCATCGCAATGCGTTCATCGCGTATTGGCCTTCGAGTCGCGGTACTTTGTAGCCAGCGTTCTGCCAACGCGAGTCCCGCAGCCAGATAGACCAACCCTGCCGGAACCCACATCACCAATCCACCGAGTTGCTGATCTGCGAGCGGCGGAACGCCTAACGATGCGGTGGTTGACAGATAAGTCGGGTACCAGACCGCCGATGAAAGCGTCAGCAACGCCCCAAGCGCTCCCGTGTGCACCATCGTTGTAAATAAATAGCCGAGCGCTGCGCCTTGGTGTGCCCTTTGAACCTTGCCAAAAACGGCCCACCAGAAAAACAGCGACGTCACAAGAAAGCTTGCATGCTGCAACGTGTGCCAACCGTTGCTCATCAGCGCTGCTTCGAAGAACATCGGAATGTGCCAGAGCCACAGTGCGGCCGCGTGCAGCAACCATGCAGCAAGGGGCCACGTGAGAACTCTCCATAGGCGCGCACATGCGGTTCGCTGCGTCAGCCAGCCGGCGGTGCGGCGCCACTTTTGCGGCAAAGCCCACGTCCAAACCGCGAGCGGGCGGCCCAGAACCATCAGCGGAGCCACGACGACCATTAGTAACTCGTGCTGCACCATGTGCGCAGAGAACAATCGCGTTCCCAGCGGATCCAGCGGTGAAACGAGAGCGACAACAAGGAAAAGCCAACCGCAAGCAAAGAAGACTGCATGCGATATATGGACACCGCGGCCCACGCCGGCGTGGCGCCACAACCGTATCAAACCGATTGCATACAACGCACCACTGACCGTCAGACAGCCGAGCACCCAGGGCTCGAAGTTCCAGGGTAGCGACCATCCTGCTAGCGGCGCCTGCGCTGTGATGTCGTGCGCAAGCACGGCACCGTGCAGCGCAAGCAGCAACACAGCGCCTATGCGAAGCAAGGCGACAGCACCCATTGCGGAATCCAGCGCGCCGCAATCACAAGCGACGACAACGCTGCCGTCCCGACCGCGACTTGGGCGATGAAATATTGACGGTTCGCGGAATCGTCGGCGTCGACGTGGGCTGCCTTGGCCACCTGCACGCGCCGCGACTCGACAGCACCGAGGAATGTCAGAAGCAACGATCCTCCCAGAAAACTGGCGGAAATTAGATGCAGCATCTGCTCATGCTGATTGGCGCAGGTGGGAGTGACCATTGCGTAGGCAATCGTCAGATCGATCAGCACCAACGACGGAGCTACCAACAGGGCGAGCCAGGTAAACATATTCGAAAGTTCAATGCACGCGTGGTGCCCAATAGATGACGGCGTAGATCGGCAGCCAGCTCAACACGACGAAATACCAATACAGAGCGTTCTCGCTGACATCGACATAGCGCTTGCCCTCGAGCGGCCCGGTATGCATCAGGACTGCGAGCACTGACGTATCCCATGTGTCGGTCAGTAGGTGCACCGTATGAAGCCCCAGCAGAATCCATACGATCGACCCGTACGCATCCTGATCCCAGCGCACGTTCAGAGCGCGGAATTCGAAGATGCGGACGATCAGGAAGGCAAGCGCACAAGCCAAGCACACGAGGATCCATAAGCGAACACCGGGGAGGTCGAGTTTCTCCGCCGCTCGCTTCGCGAGATGATTTGGCCACATGCTGACCAGCAGAATGATCGTATTCAGCGTGCCCCAGATTAATGCTGGAGGCAGCGAGCTCATCGGCCACGCGGTGGCATGGCTGCGCAAATAGAAATACATCATGATGGCAATCGCGAACGCCGTACCCTCGATTGCCATCAGCCCCATCGTGCCCCACCACATCAAGCTGCGATGACTGAAGCCAAAACTCGGCAGCTCTGCAACGTCGAGCGCAGCGCCAAGCGTTCGGACGCGCGTCTGCGCGTCGTCCCGCCGCTCCATTGCAGCTTGATTGGTCAGCGTCATGTTTCCAACCGCGGCTGCCGCTCTAACGCGAGATGCTCAGCTGTCTCTGTCTTCTTCGGCCAGAACCACAGTGTCAGCGCAACGCCAACAGGCAGTGCGCCCCACACGACTGCCCATGGCGTGAAGATCGAGGCGACAAAAAGCACCGTCGTAGCAACGGCAGCAACGAACGGCCAGGGGGTGGGTGCAGGAAACACGACACGGTTGTCGGGCTTTGCATCGAGCACGGTGGTGACGAGCATTTCCCGCTGGTTCGTCGCCAACCCACTGACGTGCGTTGGCTCTGGCCACGGTTCCCATAATGGTTCACGACCGTGTACGACGGGTATCGCCGAGAAGTTGGCGGCAGGCGGTGGCGAACTCGTCGCCCATTCGAGCGTGCTGCCGCCCCACGGGTTATCTCCTGCGAGTGCACCGTGCGAGCGGCTGCGCCAGACATTGATCACGAACAGCAGGACGCTGGTGGCAATCATCACCGCACCAATGGTTGCGATTAGATTCATCGTGTTCCAGCCCATATCGTCCGGGTACGTGTAAACGCGGCGCGGCATTCCTCTCAAGCCAAGCAGATGCATCGGAAAGAACGCGACGTTGAATCCAATAAAGAACAGCCAGAAGTTCCACCGTCCGAGCTTCTCGCTCATCATGCGGCCGGTGTATTTCGGAAACCAGTAATAGATCGCTCCGAATAGCGGAAACACTGCTCCTCCGATCAGCACGTAGTGCAAATGCGCAACGACGAAGTAAGTGTCATGCAGCTGCAGATCGAGCGGCACCGAAGCCAGCATCAAGCCGGTCATTCCGCCCAATAGCAGGATGAAGAAAAACGCGAGCACGAACAGCAGCGGCGTCTTGAAGTTCAATTTGCCGGTGGCGAGCGTTGCGATCCAGCAGAAGATCTGCACCGCGGTCGGAATCGCGATCATCATGCTCACCGCAGTGAAAAAGCTTTTCCCAAGTTCGGGCAGGTTCGTCGCGAACATGTGATGAACCCACAAGCCGAACGCGAGAAACGACGTCGCGATCAAGGCAAGCACCATTGCGCTGTAGCCGAAGATGGGGCGCCGCGCGAACGTCGGGAGGATCGCCGAGATAAAGCCGAGGCCCGGAATGAAGATCAGATAGACCTCGGGGTGGCCGAAAAACCAGAACAGGTGCTGCCATAACAGTGCGTCGCCACCTTCGGCGGGGTTATAAAAATGCGTTCCCACGAGGCGATCCAGGATCAACGCCGTGCTCGCCAGCATGACTGAAGGCATTGCGAACATCACCATGAAGGCGGTGACCAGCATCGCCCAAACGAACAGCGGGATGCGATTCAGTGTCATGCCCGGCGCGCGCAGCTTGAATATCGTCGTGATGATGACGGCGGCTTCAACCAGCGCAGACAGCTCGGTAAACGTGATCATCTGCGCCCAGAAATCGACACGCTTACCCGGTGAGTAGTCCGGGCCGGCCAATGGAACGTACGAGAACCAGCCCGCGTCGGGACCAATGTTCAGAGCGAAGGCGATGTACAGCATCAGGCCGCCGAACAAGTAGACCCAGTACGCGTAAACGTTCAAGCGTGGAAACGCGACGCTGCGCGACCCGATCATCAGCGGCACAAGGTAGATCGACACCGCCTGCATCACCGGCACCGCGAACAGAAACATCATTGTCGTGCCGTGCATCGTGAACAGCTGGTTGTACAAATCTGGGCCCACCAGCGTATTGCCCGGCCGAGCCAGCTGCATACGCATCACTGCCGCCAGCAGACCGCCCGCAATAAAGAAGCCAAACGCCGTAATGACGAAGCGCTTGCCAATCGTCTTGTGATTGATCGCTGACAACCATCCGATCAATCCCGCCGGTTCGCGCCAGGTTTCTTCGAGCGCGTCAACGTCGGCCGCTGTCGGCGGCACCTGGTTTCGGCGCGGCGGATCGATCGCGATCTGATTGACGTCGGTCGTCATTTGAGGCTGTGCAGGTAGGCCGCGAGCGCGTGCAAGTCTTGTTGCGCAAATGCGTGAGCCGGCATATTGACGCCCGGTTTATGCACCTGCGGATTTGCAATCCACGCGGCAAGATTCTCCGGAGTGTTCGGCAATACGCCCGCTGCGAGCGCCTGACGTCCCCCCACATGCGTCAGGTCCGGCGCGTGGCGCGCGTTGGCGTCCGTGCCCTGGATCGCGTGACACATCACGCAAGTAGTGCTCAGGAACAACTGTTTGCCGCGGGCGAGCTCGCCGCCACTGGGCTCGATTGCGGGCTCGCGTTGCTTTGCGGCCCACGCTTCGTAGCGATCGGGATCTTCGGCAATCACGACAAAGGACATCCATGCGTGTTGCAAGCCGCAGAACTCAGCGCACTGGCCGCGGTATGTTCCGGCACGATCGGCACGCATTTGCAGCGTCGCGGTGCGACCTGGAATCAAATCCTTCTTGCCTGCGATGTTCGGCACCCAGAAGCTGTGGATCACGTCGCTCGACCTTAGCTTCAGAATCACCGGCCGACCGACCGGAATGTGCAGTTCGTTCGCAGTGGTGAATATCTGCGACGGATCAGGATTGTCGTACCGCACGTCCCACCACCACTGGTTCGCGGTGACGTCGATGTTGACTGCATCTTCGAGCGCCATTCGCGCAAGTGCGCGATCGGTCAGTACGCTAGCGGTGATCAATCCGAGCAACAGCACGGTCGAAATCACAATCGCTCCGACGACTCGATTGCGCAGTTTGGGCTCCGTCTTGTGCAGTGCTGACGCATCGGGTTGCGTGTCTGCGCGCCCGCGCGGAGCACGCCACAGCGCGTACACAAACACCAGCAGTACTGCTGCAAACACTACTGTGCAAATGCCCAGCACGACGTTCCACAGACTTAAGATGTGATCTGCCTGCGGTCCGACGGCGCGCAAAGCGTCCTGTGAATTGACGCCGAGCGCGGGCTCAGCCGAGACTGCTTGCGCGATCAACAGCAATGCAATCATTAGCAGAAGCCGCGCTCTCATTTCGATTCGGTGCTCGGCTCGTATTCGCGTCGTGACTCGGGCTCACTGCCGGGACTCAGACTATCGCTGCGACCGCCGGCCACGTCGGCGCGAAGCTGGCCGCCCATCGAGCGCACGTAAGCGACAATCTGCGCTACTTGATCGGACGGAATGCGTCCCGCAAACGACGGCATGCCGTTTGGCCGGCCCAGCAGAATCGTGCGAGTGATCTCCGCCGGATCGCTGCCGTAGAGCCAATTGGTATCCATCAGCGCAGGTCCCATGCCGCCACCGCCGGCGCTGTGACAACCGCTGCAGTTGTACCAACGAAACCAACGCTTGCCCTGCGCGACGACCCACGCATTGTCCTCGGTGTAACTGGGTGCCTTGCCAAAGTGGGGTTGCGGAGCGGTCGAAGCGGTTGGACCTGGCGTAAAAGAGCTGGTGTTCTGGGTGCCCGAGATCGGTGCAGGCGGCGTAGTGAGCAAGCGCTGCTCGCGCTCGCAGCCGGCCAGCACGCCGACAAGTGATAGCAGTAACAGGACCGCGCTGCGCGCAACGCCGTTCATTGCGCAGTTTTTGCTTCCGTGTCGGTACGCGGCACAGCAAACTCCGCGAGCACCGCGTCGATCTCGGTACGCCTGCGCTCGATCGCCGACTGCAATGCATCGCGCAACGCTTTGTCGCCGCGTCGCACTCCCATCGCAATGTCGAATTCGAACGGAAGCGGAAAACCGGCGGGCGCCTTCGCAACGCCGATGTTGATAGGCACCGGCGCGCGCTTTGCAAACCAGCCGGCCTGCGGTCCCCATACGAGCGCCGCATTGAGCTCACCGCGTGCCAAAGACTGCACGATGCGCTGCGCAGCAGGCGTGTCGCCGTCGACTGTGAAACCGACTACGTGTTCGATCGCGCCACCTTGTGCGAGCGCATGGCCCGGCGGGGTGGCGGCCAGATCATCGCCAATCAACTGGACGCCTATGCGCAGCTGCGGTAGTCGCGGATCGTCGAACGAGCGCAAGGGGGTCTTATCGTTTGCAGGCGTCGCGAACACGTAACTCGAGCGGTAATACGGCTTCGTCGTCAACACGCGCTCGAATTCGGCAGGCACGCCGATCCAAACATCGCACAGTCGAGCGCCGATGGTCTTGCGCACAAAAGCGCGCCGTTGCGGCAGCCAGTGATACTCGAGCGGGCGATTCAACTCAGCGGCGACGATCTCGGCGATGCGATTCTCGAACCCACTGCGGTCTTCGTGCGAGTAGGGAAGGTTGTCCGGGTCGGCACACACACGAAGAGGTTGCGCTGCAACTACTGGTATTGCTAATACGCTGGCGATCCCGATGAAGCTACGGCAAAGCAAAGACATACAACCTGCCTCCTTTGCTCGTGTACTGCGGCAGATCTTTCATCGCATTGACGAAGCCGAGCGCTGCAGTGCCGTCGCGCGCATCGAGGTTGCCTGCAACGATCGCGCCGGCCCAGCCCCCGACGCCTGAAAGGATTGCGACGTACTGTTTGCCGTCTGCGCCGCGATACGTCATCGGCTGACCGATGATTCCAGACTCGGTTCTGAACTGCCATAGCAACGATCCGCTCTTTGCATCGACCGCTTTGAACCATCCTTCCATCGTGCCGTAGAACACGACGTCGCCTGCGGTGGCAAGCGCGCCGCTCCAAACCGGAAAGTGCTCGCGGATCGTCCACGTCTTTTTTCGCGCTACTGGATCCCACGCGCTGAATTCGCCTCGATGCCCTCCGGGACCCGCCAACATCTTCACGTCGGCGCCAACGTACGGCGTGCCGGCGATGTAACTCGTCTCGTAACTCGTTGCGTCCTGACACAGGTTCTGATGCGGGAGGTACAGCAGGCGGGTACGAGGCGACCACGCCGACGGTTGCCAGTCTTTCGCGCCCGGCGATGCTGGGCAGATGTTGCGAGTCGCCTGGCCTACTTTTGGCTCGGTCTTCGGGTTGTACTTAAGCTGGCCGGTTTTCATGTCAACGCCGGTGCTGGTCGTGACATGAACGAAGGCATCCGCCGATAGGACTTCGCCGGTGGCGCGGTCCAGCACATAGATATAACCGTTGCGGTCCGGATGAATCAGGACATGACGCGTGGTGCCGTTAACTGGCAAATCGAGCAGTACGTTTTCGTTGACACCGTCATAGTCATGCAGATCGTGCGGACTCCATTGGTAGTACCAGATCGCCTCGCCGGTATCTAGCCGGCGCGCAAAGATGCCCGCTGTCCACTTGTTATCTCCCGGGCGCTGTTCCGGATTCCAAGGTCCGGGGTTCGCAGTGCCGTAATAAATCAGATCGAGCTTCGGGTCGTACGAAATCCAGCCCCAAACGGTGCCCCCGCCCACCTTCCACGCTTCCGGCGGCCAGCTCTTAATACCGAGATCTTTGCCACGATCGCTTGCATAAAACGGTTTGAAATTCGGGCCGATCAATACGTCGCTATCCGGGCCAGTGCTGTACGCGCGCCAAAGCATCTTGCCGGTGGCCGCATCGAGCGCAGTCAACCAGCCGCGCACTCCCATTTCGCCTCCGGAGTTACCGACCAACACTTTCCCTTTGACGACCAACGGCGCCATCGTCATCGACTCGCCGCGCTTGATCTCGCCGAGCTTTGTCCGCCACAACTCACGGCCCGTCGCAGCCTCCAGTGCGATTGTCTGGTTGTCGAGCGTGTTGAAAAAGATGCGGGCATCGTCATAGGCCACACCGCGATTGACTACATCGCAGCACGCAACCCCCTGTGATGCGGCTTCGGGCTTCGGCTCGAACTTCCACTTGATGTTGGCGCCAGGCTTGGTCAGATCGAGCGCGTAAACAATGTTCGGGTACGGCGTCACGATGAACATCGTGTTGTTGACGACGATCGGCGCTGCCTCGTGGCCCCTGTCGGCACCGGTGCTGAAGCTCCAGGCCAGCTTCAGCTGGCCCGCATTGCTCGCGGTGATTTGGGTTAGCGAGCTGAATCGTGTATTCGCGTAGTCACCAGCGGGCATGTGCCACTCACCCTCTGGCGTCGTCGCCGCGTTAACCGACAATGCGAAAGTCAATAGGACGCACAAAGCGCCGTAGGGACGCCGCATGCCACGATCGACTGCGCAGGAATCCATACTCTCCCTTGGATTCCAGCGCCAATAGCAACTTCCGTACCCCGGCACCGACGCCGTAGTGGATTACCGGAGCTGCTCCGACGTCATACCGAGCCGTAGTGCGTGCACCAGCACCGCCAACGCCTCGCGCGGCTTCGTGATATTGAGTTGAATTGAAAGAGGTGGGTCCGACGCAATCACTTCGCCGTTGTCCGCGAAAAAAATCGAAGCTACAAGTGTCCGTTTAGAAGGTTGTTCGGAATGCAAACGGCGGAACTCGATCCGTCCCTGAGGTTTCCCGCTGATTGCATCAAATAAGAACCGGCATTCCAAAACCTTCCCGAAGTAGCGGCAAACGAACCGGTCCGCAGCGTCATCACGCTCGACCACGACCCCTTTTACTTCGGCTTGTTTGCGCATGAAATCTTCGGCGTAGTTTGCGAACTGCAAAAAAGTCGTACGCAATTTGCCATGCGCTATGAACAGTTCCCCGAGCGAACCTATATCGATGTCAATCTGGTCCATAGACGGTCTGAAGCAGAAATTTGTCGGCGCCGCCGGTGGTGCGCACGTATTAATTGTGGCCAATCGAAAGCCGACTCGCAACGGCGTTCAAAATCGCTGACTCAAGCATCATGACTCACCTATCGGCAGTTCGTCGGAGGTTTCTGGCTGCTGTGCCTGCGATGATTTTTCAAGGCTCAGACATAGGATCCCGCGCGCCGAGCACCGAACTCACGCTGTATACATTTGGAGACTCAATTCTCGACTGCGGGCGCTACAACGCCTTCGGTGCACACCCAGGGCAATTGCTGATCCGAAACGATGACGCTTTGTTTCCAGAGTTCGCGGGGCGCGACTTGCAATCGCGGCGGCCTGCTCGTCTTGAGCATCGGGCGCGTGACGGGGCGACGGTCGCGGGCTTGCCGCTGCAGGCGCAGCAGATCAGAGCTGGGGGCGAGGCCGTCGCCCTGTTAACCGTTGGCGGTAACGATTTACTGACAGGCTTGGCGGCCGATTCCGGACCAAGAGTTAAAGCTTTCGAGACCTCACTGAATCATTTCCTGCGAGAACTGCCGGTACGGCCCGTGCTTCTTGGCAACGTGTACGACCCAACCTTAGGCGATGATGCTAAAAATTTTTTAGGCATCGATGCGCGAATTGCGCGCGCTAACCATCGGCGCGTAAACGACATCATTGCATCGCTTGCCAATCGCTACGGTCGCCTGGTTGATCTGCATGCGCACTTTCTCACCGGCGATTCCTCGTGGTTCATTCACACGATCGAACCGAGCCTGCTTGGTGCTTCCGAGATACGACGAATGTTCCTGATTGCCCTGGGACGTTGACGTCGACGTAGATGCGGCGGGTGTGCGCGCGCGAGTTCTGTTGCTGCGAGCCCTACTGCGAACGCGGTGTACACGAAAAACAGCGACGCCTTTGACAGCCGGTGTTCGAAGCCGGGCGTCAAGCGTTTGGGTGTCATCTGATAGTCAACAAAGCAGGCCATGGCTGCCGTTGCTGCACTCATGGCTAGGGTGCGGCCGGACCTGCCACGCATGTGTGAGCCGAAAACCTTTTCAAAGAACACCGCCCAGAAAACCGATGTCGCATGGTGCGTCAGGTAGCCAGGCACTGTGTATTTGACGTTGGCGTCATCGACCCGCGTCGCGCGGTCGCCCCAATACCAATGACTGACGGCATTGATCGGCGCCAGTGCACTGCCAGTTTCACGGAGACCGCGCGCCGCGAGCGCCACAGTGGAAAGGATGCTGGCACATGTGCCCGATAGCAATGCTCGGTTGAAAGCTCGTTTCCACGTTAGCGCCATGATTGCTCCATTTGTCGATCGGTCTCGCGTGGCATAAAAAGTGCCCATGCGGATCACCGCGCATAAAGCGCGGCTCCTAATGAGGGCGCATGGTGGTTTTGGTATTAGGTGCCAGCGGTTTCATCGGCAGCGCCGTCGTCGATGCGCTACGTGCGGCGGGACACCGGGTTATCGAAGGCACCCGCCGCAAGACTGCCGTGAGTGAAGATACGGTCGCAGTGGATTTCACGCGTGACTTCGATACCGCGACATGGCGTTCGAAGCTGCACGGCGTCGAGGCTGTCGTAAACGCAGTCGGTATCTTGCGCGAGCGTGGCACGCAAACGTTCGATGCATTGCATGTGCGAGCGCCGCGCGCCCTATTTGCGGCCTGCGTCGATGCAGGCATAGCACGCGTGGTGCAGATATCAGCGCTGGGCGCCGACGAACACGCGACCAGTGCTTATCACGTGAGCAAACGGCGGGCGGATGAATTCCTGGCGGCACAGTCGATCTCCTCGGTCATTGTGCAGCCGTCGCTGGTTTACGGTCCGGGGGGCGAAAGCGCGCGACTGTTCGACACGCTTGCTTCGCTGCCATGGATTCCGCTTCCGGGCGATGGCCTGCAACGCATACAGCCGATCCATCTCGACGATGTCGTCGCGTGCGTCGTCTCATTGCTTGAGCGCGAAAAATGGCGCACGGGTCGTGTTGCGCTCGTTGGACC
>DATEOP010000418.1:0-6405 GCA_035274065.1 Burkholderiaceae bacterium | reverse complement strand
AACCAGATTGAAGAAGCTCGTAACGGGCAGCACTTCACCGAACTCGAACCGCCGCTCGATTGTGATCTTCGTTAACTGATCGACCAAAATGATGCCGACCGCCAGTCCGACCCACGGCAACATGCGCTGCGGCCATGGCGTCTGCTTGATGAATGACATCAGGCGAAACTCCTGCGTTCGCCGTCACCGAACAAGTTGCTGACGCATCGGCCGCACAGCGTCGGATGAGCGGGCGCGCGGCCAACGTCGGCACGCCAGTGCCAGCAGCGTCCGCACTTGGCGTGCGTTGATGGCGTCACGATGATCTGCTGATCACTGGGCTCGGTCACGGCGCTCGCTTGTGCGTTCGACGTGATCAGCACGAACCTGAGCTCGTCACCTAGTGTTTTTAGCAACGCGGACGTCTCGGTATCGGCACGGATGTCGACCTCGGATTGCAACGACGAGCCAATCTCGCCGCGCTCGCGCAACGGCTCAAGCTTCTTCTGCACCTCCGCACGCACCGCCCGGATCCGTGTCCACTTATCGAGCAGCGCCGCCTCATCGGTCAGTGACGGCAGCACGGAAAACGTTTCGGTGAAAATCGTGCCGCCCGTTTTTTTCTTCAATACCTTCCACGCTTCTTCCGCGGTAAAAGACAGCAGCGGGGCCATCAGCTTCAAGACCGCCTCGGTGATCAGATACAACGCAGACTGTGCCGAGCGCCGTTCCTTCGAATCAGGCTTGGTTGTGTAGAGCCGGTCTTTCAAAATATCGAGGTAAAACGCGCCGAGGTCTTCCGATGCAAATGTTTGCAGCCTCGATACGATCGGATGGTATTCATAGCGGTCGTAGTCGGCCTGTGCACGTACAGCCACCTCGCGGGTGATCGCCAACGCATAGCGGTCGATTTCAAGCCACTCGGTGGTTGGAAGCATGTCACGTTCGACGTCGAAGTCGCTGACGTTGGCCAGCAAGAACCGTAGCGTGTTGCGCAGCCGCCGATAACTCTCGACGACTCTTTTCAGGATCTCGTCCGATAGTGTCAGCTCACCCGAGTAATCGGTGCTCGCGACCCACAGCCGGATGATTTCGGCACCCAGGGTGTCGGCGACCTTTTGCGGTGCGATCACATTTCCAAGCGACTTGCTCATCTTGCGGCCATTGCCGTCAACGACGAACCCATGCGTCAACAATGCCTTGTAGGGTGGCACGCCGCTCAACATGCACGAAGTCAACAACGACGAATGAAACCAACCGCGGTGCTGATCGGACCCCTCGAGGTACATCTCGGCAGGAAAGTGCGACTCGGCTGCGTGCGACCCGCGCAGCACCGTTTGATGAGTGACACCAGAATCGAACCAGACATCGAGCGTGTCGCGGTTCTTCACGTAATGATCGGCGTCGTCTCCCAGCAGTTCGCGCGCATCAAGATCCTGCCACGCCTCGATTCCGCCCTGTTCAATCCGCTGCGCTACCTTCTCGAGCAGTTCCTGCGTGCGCGGGTGAAGTGCCCCTGTTTCCTTATGGACGAAAAACGCCATCGGCACGCCCCACTGGCGTTGACGCGACAAGGTCCAATCGGGACGATTGGCGATCATTCCCTGCAAGCGCGCCTTCCCCCATTGTGGATAGAACTGAGTTGCCTCGATACCTGCAAGCGCCAACTCACGCAGAGTTGCGCCGCCTTCATTTGGCACGACGTCCATACCGGCAAACCACTGCGACGTCGCGCGATAGATGATCGGCGTCCGATGGCGCCAGCAATGCATATAGCTGTGCGTGATTTTTTCGACGTGCAGCAGATTGCCGTGCTCGCGAATCACGTCAACGATCTTCGGGTTCGCATCCCAGATGTTCATTCCGCCGAATCGAGACAGTGACTGCGCGAACACCCCATCACCCTGCACCGGGTTGATGATCTCGTCGTCGGTCATGCCATGCGCTTTGCAAGATATAAAGTCGTCGATGCCGTAGGCGGGCGATGAATGGACGATGCCGGTTCCGGTATCGAGCGCGACGTAATCTCCCAGGTAAACGGGAGAGTCGCGGTCGTAAAACGGGTGGCGAAAACGAATGAGCGCAAGGCTCCTGCCGGGGGCTTGCGCAAGCGTGTTGCCAGTCAGTTTGTAGGACGCAAGACACGACGCCGTCCGTTCGCTCGCGAGCACAAGCAACCCGTGGTCGGTCTCAATCAGGTCATAGCTCGCATCGGGGTGCAGGTTCAGCGCCTGATTGGCGGGAATCGTCCAGGGCGTCGTCGTCCAAATCACCGCAGCGACAGGCTTGTCAGGCAGCGCCGCGACCGAGAATGCCGCCGCAAGTTTCGCCCGCTGGTCGTCTCGCAGCGGAAACGCGACATCGATAGCGAGATCGACCTTGTCCTGATACTCCACTTCCGCTTCTGCCAAAGCCGAGCCGCAATCGAAACACCAGTTGACCGGCTTTAAGCCGCGAAAGACAAAGCCCTTGGCCATGATCTGAGCGAGCGTACGAAGCTCGTCGGCTTCGTTTTTGAAATCCATCGTCTTGTATGGACGATTCCAAAGGCCGAGCACTCCTAGCCGCTTGAAATCCTTTTTCTGTCGCTCGATCTGCTGGGAGGCGTGCGCGCGCGAACGGGACTGCACCTCTCGTGTCGGCAAGCCTCGCCCATATTTTTTCTCGATCAGGATTTCGATCGGCATGCCGTGGCAATCCCATCCCGGGACGTATTGGGCATCGAATCCCGCCATCTGCCGGCTCTTGACGACAAAGTCCTTCAGCGTTTTGTTCAGCGCCTGTCCCATGTGAATGTCGTTGTTTGCATAGGGTGGGCCGTCGTGCAGGATCCACTTGGGCCGACCGACTGACGCGGCACGAATCTGCCCGTAGACATTCAGTTCGTCCCACTCGGCGACCCACTGGGGCTCGCGTTTCGCCAGGTCCCCGCGCATCGGGAACGGCGTGTCTGGCAGATTTAGCGGATACTTGCGGGTCGCCGGATCCGGCGCTGGTTTGCGTTTTTCGTCTGGCATACCGTTTATCTCAGGACGCGGACGCGCCATTCAATATCGAGCGCGCACGCACCGCATCGTCACCGATCGCGGCCGACAGGGCACCCAGTGTCTCGTACTTTTGCTCATCGCGCAGTTTCTTGACGAACTCAACACTGACGAGCCGGCCATAAACCGCCTCTGCAAAGTCGAAAAGATGCACTTCGAGCCACCATCGTCCCGCGTCATCGAGCGTTGGGCGCAAGCCGATACTGGCAACGCCAGCTACCGGACGTTCGGCGATACCGTGCACCCGAACCGCGAATATTCCCTGCAGCGCCGGACGCAGGTGGTCAATTTTGAGATTCAGCGTCGGAAATCCCAGCGATCGACCCAGCTTCCGCCCGTGCAACACTCGGCCACTCATTGTGTAGGCACGATCGAGCAGCGCCGACGCGCTTATCAGGTCACCCGCAGCGAGCGCCTGCCGCACCGCTGTGCTTGAAATCCGCTCACCGTTGTGCGAAAGCGTTGGCATCACCTCGAGCTCGAAAGCGCCGCGCGTCGCATATTCCGCAAGCAGCGCCGTGTCTCCAGCACGCTTCGCTCCGAAGCGAAAATCATCACCGATCAGCAGCCATTTCATCTTGCAATCGGCAATCAATACCTGTTCGATAAATGTGCGCGGCGAGAGTTGGGCGAAGCGGCGGTTGAAATGCGCCACGTAGGTGCGTTGGATACCACAGCGCCCGAATGCGATCACCTTGTCGCGCAGGTTTGATATGCGCGCTGGCGCGCGACCGGGCATAAAAAACTCGCGCGGATGCGGTTCAAAGGTCATCACCGCCGGTGTTAGCGATTGCGCGCGCGCAGCGGCAGCCACGCGCGCCAGCAGCGCCTGATGGCCACGGTGGACACCGTCAAAGTTGCCGACAGTCAGCGCGCATGGCACACGATCGGCAGCGCGCGTAGCGCTGCGGTACACCTTCATAGCGGGGCAGTTGATGCGATGCGAAATGACTTCGCAGTATACGGTCGACGGCTCGCATCATCTTGATTTATCGAGCGTTTAGGAAAGGGCAATCAATCTGCGTCGGTACAATTGACGGGTGAGAACTTCGAACGCTCGCGCCTTAACGGCAAAGCCCATCCTCAAGCGGATCGTGGTCCTCGTGTCGGGGCGCGGCAGTAATCTGCAGGCGCTGCTGGCGCGCGCAGACGCGGACCGATGGGATTCGGAGCTTGGTGCGAGAGTTGTCGCTGTCGTCAGCAGCCGCGCCGACGCCGAGGCGCTGACGGTGGCGCGTGCGCATGACATTCCAGTCCATATCCTCCTGCCGGAACAATTTGGCTCGCGCTCCGCATTTGACGAAGCCCTGAAACGCACGCTCGATCGTTATGCGCCTGACATGATCGTGCTGGCTGGCTTCATGCGAGTGCTTACGCCGCCGTTCGTGCGGAGTTACGCGGGACGAATAGTGAACATTCATCCATCCCTGTTGCCTTCATTCGCCGGACTCGACACGCACCAGCAAGCACTCGACGCCGGGGTACGGGTACACGGTGCCACGGTGCACTTTGTGTCTGAAGAGGTCGACGCCGGGCCGATCATTGCGCAAGCGGTGGTCCCCGTGCACGCGGGCGACGACAAGACGTCCTTGGCCGCGAGGGTGCTCCAACAGGAGCATCGATTGTTGCCGTACGCAGTGCGCCAAGTGCTTGAGGGCCGCGTACGCTTTGACGACCGACGCGCGCTCCTCGTCGGTATCGAGCGCGACGAGTTGGCGCTGCTGGCGTCATGAAGTCGGCTGTGTCGAAATATTCGAAACGCGACAGCCGTCAACGTTTGGGCTCTGGCCGGCTTTCGTCTGGCCGATCTAGCCTTGCAGGTCAACGGCGAGCGACTCAATCAGGGTCTGCCCCGACTCGACCGCCGCACACGGAAACAGGGTCGTATGCGTCGGCGCGCATTACGTCGCTGGTCGTCGACTCGCTGGCCTCGGCATTGACTTTAATTCTGAAGTTTGACGGCCCATCTGATGTGCTGCTGTCGCGTTTTTTCCGCCTGCACCGGTCACTCGGCCAGCGCGACCGTGGCCTGATTGCCGAAGCCGTTTTCTTCGCGCTGCGTCGATACGCCAGCCTGGCCTGGTTGATGCGGCCCGCGCATCCGGCGCGCGCCGCACGGTTTGCGGCGTTGTTGACACTGGCACGGCAGCATGGCGTGGACGCGATCGATCAGCGTGCATTGCGGGGTGATGCCAAAGCGGTTGAGCAAGCGCTCGCCATCGATATCGGAAGCGCACCGAATTCGGTGCAGGCCGAGCTGCCAGATTGGCTATTCCTCGAGATCGAGCGGCAGTACAACGATGCCGCGCCGTTAATCAATGCGATGAAGGAAAGCGCGCCGCTGGATTTACGTGTGAATACGATCAAGGCGGTTCGCCACGAAGTTCTCGAAGAGCTCGTCGCTCATCATGTCGGCGCCGTGGCCACCTCCTATTCGCCCGATGCGATACGGTTGTCGAGCAAGCCGGCGCTGACCAATTGGCCCGCGTATCGCGACGGGCGCATTGAAGTGCAAGACGAGGGCAGCCAGCTGATCGCTCGACTGCTGCAGCCGCGCCGCGGCGAAATGGTGGTTGACTTTTGCGCCGGCGCCGGCGGCAAGACGCTGGCACTGGGAGCGTTGATGCGCTCCACCGGTCGCCTGTATGCGTTCGACATCAATCAGAAGCGGCTCGCAGGCCTCGGTCCGCGGCTCAAGCGCAGCGGATTGTCCAACGTGCATCCCGTGGTGATTTACAACGAGTCCGATGTTCGAATAAAGCGACTCAACGGCAAATGCGACCGCGTGCTGGTCGACGCCCCGTGTTCGGGCAGCGGAACGCTGCGCCGCAATCCAGACCTGAAGTGGCGATTTAGCGAAGCCGAGCTCGCACGCGTCAATGGCCTGCAGCATTCGATACTGCGCGCGGCGGCGCGCTTGCTAAAGCCGGACGGACGGCTTGTCTACGCGACCTGTTCACTACTGATGCGGGAAAATCAGGCCGTCGCCGAAGCATTTCTGGCCGAGCATCCGGATTTTCAGCTGGTGCCGGCAGCGACTGTATTGCGCGCGCAGTCGATCGATGTCGAGCAGGCGGCACGCTTCGCGCCTTATTTCGTCATGCTGCCCCATCTGCACGGTACCGACGGTTTTTTCGCCGCGGTATTCGAGCGTCGATGATCAGACGATGAACCGGCCGACACTGTTCGAAGAAGTTGTCCGCTCGTTGCGCAACGACTTACATGCGGCGCAGGCATGGCAATTGGTTGTTATCGCCCTCGCATTGCTCGGGGCATGGCTTTACGCGCGTCACATTGAGCAGCGCATCCGTGATCGCCTGGCTGCCGCAATGTCCGACAAGCACGGTGTGCGCGTCGACGTTTTGAAGTTTTCGATCGATGG
>DATEOP010000417.1:0-2415 GCA_035274065.1 Burkholderiaceae bacterium | reverse complement strand
CCGCCGCGTGAGGAGCCGGGCTTCTTCTCGGACCTTCTTAGCAACACAACGACGCTGCTGGGGCTGGTTGGCATCGTCGCACTGCTCGCTGCGCTGTTCGGCTGGAGCTGGTACCGCAAGCGCAGAACCGAAAGCACCGATCGCTTCAAGGACACTGGCGAAGGGGCGCAGGCGAACTCAATGTTCGGTGCTACCGGCGGTCAGAGCGTGGACACCGGAACGAGCACTTTCAATTCGAGTTTTATTCCTGCGGCGTCACAGCTTGACTCGAATGAAGTCGATCCGGTTGCCGAGGCTGATGTTTATATAGCGTACGGCCGCGAAGAGCAGGCTGAGGACATTCTGAAGGAAGCGCTACGGCTGCAACCCGACCGCCACGCGGTGCGGGTCAAGTTGATGGAAATCTACGCACGCCGTGGCGACAAGAGCTCCTTTATGGCGGTTGCCGAAGAATTGCGTGATCGCACCGGGGCGACCGGCGAAGACTGGGAACGCGGAGTGAAGCTTGGGCGCACCGTCGATCCGGCACATGCAATGTTTGCCGGTGCGGCCTTGAGTGATGCCGCTCGCGGTCCGACGACAGGTTTTCGGCTCGATCCGAACACGAATACGCGAAGCCGCCCCTCGACATTGGGTGGCGGCGCCACCGGTGGACTTGACCTGGGCGGGTTGACCGGCGCGGGCAGTTCCGTCATGAGTCGCGATACGAACGTGAACGTGCCGCCGCTTACGCAGATGGTGGTCGACACGCGGATGGGCGACAGCAAGATGCAGGTCGAAACCAAGATGCCTGCGGACACCAAGTTGTCCGGACCGAACACGACCTCTGCACCAACAACACAGTTCAAAGCGACGCAACCTGGCACCCCGCCGGCTCAGAAGAACGGGGCAGCGGGCGCCCCGGTAACTGGAGCAGCGACGGACTTCGGTTCGCTCGATTTCGATCTCGGTCCGACACGGATGGGCAATCTGGACGTCGCCACGCGGATGCCGGATCTGAATGAGGGTGCGTCGCGTCATGAGCCCGAGGTGTTCGCGGCAACAACGCCGCAGCGAGCCGAGCCGCCTGCGGTGTCGGACATGGACTTCGCGCTGCCGAAGGAAAAGTATCAGCCGATGGCGCCAACCGCGACCGGCGTGGGCGCGATTCCTGATCTGGATCTCAATATTCCGCCACCCACTCGTATGCCAGTGGCGCCGTCGACGCGTATGCCGGTTGCACCTTCGGCTGCAATGGAAGAAGCCCTGTCGCGGCCGACGGTGATCGGTGTCAAGCAGCCTGCGGCTGTTGGCAGCTTGCCAGATGAACAGGCCGCAAGACTGACGGCCAACACTGACCAGGCAACCGTTCCGCTAATCGATTTTGACCTGTCCGCAGTCAGTTTGGACGCTGCGACGAAACGCGGCGAAACCGAGCCGGGTAGCGCGCTTGCGCAACAAATGGCGACCAAGCTCGATCTGGCACGCGGCTACATCGATCTGGGAGTTAAAGATGGCGCGCGTGAGTTACTCGACGAAGTGATGCGCGATGGCACCCGCGAGCAGCGTCAGGCAGCGGTCGATCTGATCAAGCAAATCGAAAGCTAAGACTGTGGCCGGTGCAAGCCGGCCCACAGTTCTCCTCCGATGCGCATCGCGCTCGGCATTGAATACGATGGCGTGACGTTTACCGGCTGGCAGACGCAGACCGGCGGCCGCGGCGTGCAGGATGCTGTCGAAGGCGCGCTTTCGCAGATCGCAGGCGTTGCGACCTCCACCATCTGTGCCGGGCGAACCGACAGCGGTGTTCACGCACTTGATCAGGTCATTCATTTCGACACGGGTGCCGTTCGGCCACTGACGGCCTGGGTGCGCGGGGTGAACCGGTTTCTTCCGGCGTCGGTGGCGGTTCAATGGGCGCAGCGAGTCGACGACCAGTTTCACGCTCGTTACAGTGCGCGCCGCCGGCGCTACGACTATTGGATATTGAATGCGCCCGTGCGGTCAGCTCTCGCGCACTCGCGAGCAGGTTGGGTGTTTAGACCGATCAACGAGCAGACAATGCGCGAGGCGGCGGCGCACCTGATCGGCCGCCACGATTTCACATCGTTTCGCTCGGCAGAGTGTCAGGCGGCGACTCCCGTGCGACACGTTGAAGCGCTGACTGTCCACCGAATCGGACGGCTGATTCGAATCAGTGTTATTGCCAACGCTTTCCTGCACCACATGGTCCGCAACATCGTCGGGGCGCTTGTCTATGTGGGCGTCGGCAGGCGCCCGCAGGGCTGGGTCAACGATGTGCTGCACGCTCGTGACAGGACGGTAGGCGCCCCGACATTCGCAGCGGCGGGGCTGTATCTTGCACGGGTCGAGTACGATCCAGCGCTCTGCTTGCCGGCCCCTGCGGCGATCGAGCCAGCTTGGGTGGGCCTGTTT
>DATEOP010000416.1:0-2224 GCA_035274065.1 Burkholderiaceae bacterium | reverse complement strand
GTATTGCGCACTCTGTCGAAGCTCGGACTGGCTGGCATCCGGCTTGGCTATCTTGCGGGCGATGCCGCCTGGATCGAACAATTCGAGAAGCTGCGTCCACCCTATAACGTGAACGTGCTAACGCTCGCGGCTGCGGATTTGATGCTCGAGAACATGTCTATCCTGGATTCGCAGGCGGGAGTGCTGCGGCAGGAGCGCGCCAAGCTGCTCGGCCAGCTGCAGGCGACACCAGGTGTGCGCGCGTTCGATTCGGCGGCCAACTTCATCTTATTTCGCGTTGCCAAGCCCGATAACGTGTTTGCCGGGTTAAAGCAGCGGGGGGTACTGATCAAGAACGTCGCGTCCGCTCATCCGCTCCTTGCGGGATGCCTGCGCGTTACAGTAGGCACCGTCGGGGAAAACGAGACTTTCATGAAGGCATTGCGAGCATCTCTAAGTCCGGAAAGATGACGAGCACCGCAATCACCTCTCGCCGCGCAGAGGTCGAGCGCAACACGAAGGAAACAAAGATCCGCGTGGCTATCGACCTCGACGGCAGCGGGACGAGCAAACTCGCCAGTGGCATCGGCTTCTTTGATCACATGCTCGAGCAGATCGCACGGCACGGCGCAATCGACCTCACGATCGAGGCGCGCGGAGACCTGCATATCGATGGCCACCATACGGTTGAAGATGTCGGTATTACGTTCGGGCAGGCGCTCACCAAGGCGCTCGGCGATAAGGCGGGCATACGGCGTTATGGACACGCCTATGTGCCCCTCGACGAAGCCTTGTCGCGCGTCGTTATCGATTTATCGGGACGACCCGGGCTCGAATGGCATGTACCGTTTACCCGCGCCATGATCGGTGGGTTCGATGTGGACCTGGCGCATGAATTTTTTCAGGGTTTCAGCAATCATGCGCTTGCTACGGTGCACATCGACAATCTGCGCGGCGACAACTCGCATCATCAATGCGAGACGGTGTTCAAGGCATTCGCCCGTGCGTTGCGGATGGCGGTTGAGCGCGACCCGCGCGCGATCGGTGTACCTTCAACGAAGGGGTCACTCTGATCGCTGTTGTCGATTACGGAATGGGAAACCTGCGCTCGGTTGCTAAGGCGATCGAGCACGTCACGCCGCAGGAGCGCGTGCAGATTACGTCGGATCCGGCAGTGGTGCACGCGGCTGCGCGCGTCGTGTTTCCCGGGCAGGGTGCGATGCCGGATTGCATGCGCTATCTGCGCGAATCGGGTCTGGAGCAGGCGGTTCGCGATGCCGCGAAGAGCAAACCCTTGCTCGCGGTGTGCATCGGCGAACAAATGCTGTTCGAGCGCAGCGAAGAGGGCGACACGCCTGGACTCGGCGTGTTCGGTGGCGACGTCGTCCGTTTTCGCCCTGACGCGGCGGGCTCAATTGGGGTCGAGTCGCGACTCAAGGTGCCGCATATGGGATGGAATCGCGTCCGCCAGAGCAAGCCGCATGCGCTATGGGACGGGATCGATGACGATAGTTGGTTCTATTTTGTGCACAGTTATTACGTAGAACCCCGTGAAAAGGAGGTGATTACGGGGGAAACTACATACGGCGACGTCTTTACCTGCGTCGTCGCGAGAGATAATATTTTTGCCACCCAGTTTCATCCGGAAAAAAGCGCCGCGGCCGGCCTACGCATCTACGAAAACTTCACGCGCTGGAACCCTTGAGCGTTGTCTCAAGCGCGCATCCGCGCTGCACCTATGCTGCTTATCCCGGCCATTGATCTGAAAGACGGACGTTGTGTGCGCTTGCGCCAGGGCAACATGAACGCCAACGTCACGGTGTTCTCTGAAGATCCGGTCGCGATGGCGCGCCACTGGCGTGACCAGGGTGCGCGGCGTTTACATATCGTCGATTTGAATGGCGCGCGTTCAGGCCGGCCCGTTAACGAAGCCGTCATCAAGAAAATCGTCAAGGCGGTCGGTGACGAACTGCCGGTGCAACTGGGGGGTGGCCTGCGCGATCTCGACATCGTCGAGCGTTATATCGACGATGGCGTCAGCTTCGTCGTCATTGGTACGGCGGCGGTAAAGAATCCAGGATTCCTGCATGACGCGTGCAGTGCATTCGGCGGCCACGTGATCGTCGCGCTCGACGCAAAGGGTGGCAAGGTTGCGACCGATGGCTGGAGCAAGATGACTGGGCACGATGTTACCGACCTCGCCGTAAAGTTCGAGGACTATGGCCTGGAAGCGATCATCTATACG
>DATEOP010000415.1:0-9892 GCA_035274065.1 Burkholderiaceae bacterium | reverse complement strand
GCCGGCGGCCAGACGACCTGGCCGTACTCATCTGCTTTCTGCTGCCGAGCGTCGTGGTGGTCGCGTATTTCTTCCTCTATCCGGTTATATTTCTCTTCGGATCGAGTCTGGGCGGCTGGACATCGCCGTCGCTCGCGAATTACGCCGCGATCCTCGAACACGCGCGCTATAGCCGCAGCGTGGTAAATACCATTGCGCTGTCGCTGGGCGTGACGGTCGTCACCATGGTCATCGCTCTTGCGCTGGCGCTGTTTCTTGCGCGCGCGCGCATCTGGGGCCGTCCGCTGCTGATCGCCCTGATCAACTTCCCGCTCGCGTTTCCGGGGGTCGTGGTCGGCTTCATGATCATTATCTTATTTGGTCATACGGGCATATTGGCAAGCGTCACTCAGGCAGTACTGGGGCAGAAGGTGTCTTTTGCCTACACGCTCGCAGGGCTCTTCGTGGCGTATCTCTACTTCTCGATTCCCCGCGCCACCGTGACGGTGCTGGCGTCGGTCGAAGGTCTTGATCGCTCGTTGGAAGATGCCGCTCGAAGCTTGGGGGCCTCTCCGGCTCAAGTGGCGTTCTACGTCATGGCGCCCGCGTTGGTACCTGCCTTAACGGCCGGCAGTGCTTTGACGTTTGCCACGTCGATGGGTGCGTTCGGCACCGCTTTTACGATCGCGCAGCAGTTCGAGGTCTTGCCTATGCTGGTCTATACCGAGCTCACGCTTGCCTTCAATATCGGGATGGCGAGCGCGCTGGCATGCGTTCTTGGCGTAATCACGTTCGGCATGCTGAGTCTCTACCGCTTCGTAGGGTCAGAGTGAAGCGGCGCCGCGTAGCCGGAGCCGAGCGCGCGGTGCTCGTAAGTGGGTGGCTTGTCGTGGCGCTCACTCTCACGTTCCTGATCGCGCCCGTTGTTCTTTCGATTCTTGGGTCGTTCGCGCAGGCGTGGCACCGCCAGCTCCTCGGCGATTTCACGCTTGATTGGTACCGGTATGTGTTCAAGCACTACGCCCCGATGATCGAGCTCAGCCTCCGCATTGCGGCGTGTGCCGTTTTATTAAACGTCTTGATTGGCGTGCCGGCAGCGTATGCCTTGTTGCGCCTCCGAAGTCGCGTGGTGGCTTGGTTCGAGGAGACGATCATGCTGCCAATGGCGGTGCCTGGTGTCGCCGTCGCGATCGCTCTCATTCAGACGCATGCCTTCATGCGCGGCGATTGGTACCTGATCCTCGCAGGCCACGTGATGTTTACTCTGCCCTTCATGGTAAAGACGGTGGTCGCGACGATGCGCTCGACGGACTTGATCACTTTGGAAGAAGGCGCCTCGAGTCTCGGAGCCAATTTCCGACAACGATTCATGTACGTAGTAGTGCCAAACGTAGCTCAGGCCATAGTTGCGGGGGCGTTGATGGTGTTCACCATCTCCCTCGGAGAGTTCAACCTGACGCTGTTCCTCATCACACCGCTTAACTCGACACTGCCCGTCGGCCTGTACGACACGTATGCATCGATGCGCATCGAGGTGGGCAGTGCATTTACCACCATATTCTTCTGCCTTCTGATGCCGATCCTCTTGCTGGTGCAATACCTGGGTGCGCGCGGACAACGCATCATTAACGTGTGATCCATGCGAGACAAGACACGGATCCAAGTGCGTGGCCTCACAAAGAGGTACCCAGGCGGTGTTACGGCGGTCGATGATGTCTCGTTCGAGATGGCCGGCGGAGAAGTGCTGGCCTTGGTCGGACCGTCAGGTTGCGGGAAGACGACGACACTGCGGATCATCGCCGGACTCGAGCGCGACTACGAGGCCGGCGAAGTGCGGTTCAACGACGAACGCATGGACGATGTCCCGGTGGCCGAACGGAACGTCGGCATCGTGTTCCAGCATTACGCACTCTTTCCGAATATGACTGTGGCACAGAACGTGGGCTTCGGTCTGAAGATACGCAATGTAAGTCGCGACGTGCGGGCGGTGCGCGTGCGGGAAGTACTGCGTCTAATGCGAATCGAGCAGCTAGCAGACCGGAAGATTTCGGAGATCTCTGGCGGGCAACGACAGCGCGTTGCGCTAGCCCGCGCGCTGGCGTTCGAACCCGCCGTCCTTCTGCTTGACGAGCCGCTTACTGCGCTGGACGCCAAGCTCCGCGAAGAGCTGCGCATTGAACTGAACCGTCTGCTGAACGAAGTTGGCATCACCGCCATCGTTGTGACGCACGACCAGGTGGAAGCCATGGCCCTGGGCCACCGGATCGCAATCATGAGCGAAGGGCGCATCGTGCAGATCGGCACGCCCGTCGAGATCTACAAACGCCCGAAGAACATCTTCGTGGCGACGTTCATTGGAACGATGAACGTAATGAACGGCAATGTCCGTGTACGCGATGGCGGCCAACGAGTGTTCGTGCCGACTGGCAGCGCCGCAGCGATACCGCTCCGCGCGGACTTTCCTGCGGGCGAGTCCGACGGCGTGACGATGCTCATACGCCCCGAAGGAATTCGCATCGCGGATGGCGACCGGGCAGCGTTCGCGGCCGTCACAAAGAGTGTGATTTTTCTTGGCACGCATACACGCGTTCTCTGCGAGATAGAGGGCGGAATGGAACTCATCGTGGACACCGAGCGAACCGATGTCGTGCGCGATGCCCGGATTTCTCTGACGGTGGATCCCGAGAAGGCGATGCGCGCAGAGACATGATGGGCGCGAACATGGTTATCGCCCAGATCTCCGACATGCATATCAAGCCTGAAGGGCGGCTTGCGTATGGACGTGTCGATACCGCGGCCTATCTGGCGCGTGCTGTTACTCATATCCTTGAACTACCGTGTCGTCCGAATGCAGTTATCGCCACCGGCGATCTCGTCGATGCGGGCCGACCAGACGAATATCGCCGGCTCCGTGGGTTGCTTGCTCCGCTGACGATGCCGATCTATCTCGTGCCGGGCAATCATGACGATCGTGCCGCGCTTGTTGCAGAGTTCCCCGAGCACCACTATCTGCCGCAGTCTGGACCATTGCACTACACGATCGAAAATTTTCCGATTCGGCTCGTGGTGCTTGACACGCTCGTACAAGGGGAGCCGGGCGGGGCTGTGACATCAGAAGGCGTGGCGTGGCTTGACCGCGAATTGTCTCGATACCCAAAGCAGCCCACCATGATCGTCATGCACCATCCGCCTTTTAGGACCGGCATTGATGGCATGGACTGCCAGGGACTCGCGGACCCATCTGCACTTGGCGCCGTCGTGCGCCGGCATCCACACGTTGAGCGAATCGTATGTGGCCACCTGCATCGGCCGATTCAAACGCGATGGAACGGCACAACGGTGATGACTTCGCCAGCCACGGCCCACCAGGTCGCACTTGAGCTTCGACCCGAGATCGCGGTCTCATTCATCATGGAACCGCCTGCGTGCCTGCTGCACTTCTGGCGACAAGATCTTGGCCTGGTAACCCATACCAGCTACATCGGTCGCTTCGACGGCCCTCACCCGTTTTACGCAGATGGGCGCCTCATCGACTGATCGCTTTAACGACGGCGAGAGCAATGCGTATTAATGAATGCCCTCATTTAAACAATGAACTTTCGCTAAGTCCTTGTAGTTTGTAGCATCGGACCGACGGTAATCGTCTAGGTCATCGCAAGGCTTTCGCAAAAGACTGGAGGCTATGGAGATAAGTCACTCGGGGCAATGGCGGGAGGTCGCGCAAGTCGGAGACATCGAGGAGTCTGACGTGAAGGGTTGTCTCATAGGCGACCTCTGTCTTGCGGTATTCAACGTCAAGGGCGCTTTCTATGCGACGAGCGACATTTGTACGCATGCTCACGCCCATCTGTCGGATGGATATGTCGATGATGACACGGTGGAATGTCCTCTCCATCAAGGGCGTTTTCATATTCCTACCGGCAAAGCTATTTCAGCTCCGCCTACAGAGGATCTCCGCACCTTTCCCATTCGCGTGGAAAGCGGAAAGATTTTTGTAAAGGTTGGCTGATGGGCACTCAAATCGGCATGGGAACAGAGGCATGGCCGCTTAGTGGTTCGGAGAGGATCTCGAAGAGCAGTTTGAAAGCATGGCGCCAGCGCAAAAATGGGCCAGGTCTATGGCATCTTGCGATGCATCTGCTGGCGTTAATGCTGACAGGGTCGTTCGTTTACCTATCGCTTGGAACCTGGGCAGTCGTACTGGCCTGGCTGATGCATGGAACGGTGATCGTGTTGCTGTTCGCGCCGCTGCATGAATGTTCACACTTCACTGCGTTCCGGTCACGCTGGCTGAATTACGCGGTCGGCGTGTTTGCGGCCGTAGTAACGATCAGACCCTTCTTTTACTTCAAGTGGCGCCATGCAGCACATCACACTTATACCCAGCACGCAGAAAACGATCCCGACATCATTCCGTTTCCAGCATCTTGGAAAGCGTATTTGTTAACCATTCTTGGCGTGACGTACTGGTCGAAGACGATCGGCACCTACTGGCGCGGCATTACAGGGCGATTCAACGCAATTGAGTTGGGCTTCATCCCCGCCACCGAAATTCGTCGCGTGTGCTGGGAAATTCGGTTGACGGCACTTGTGTACGTGCTTGTTGCGGCAGCGTCGATAGTATTGCAGTCGTGGGCAGCACTAACCTACTGGCTGCTTCCCAGGGTGATGGGCGAGCCGGTGTTGCGAGCGATTCGCATGGCAGAACATACGGGAGCCGAAGAGAGCCCCAACCTTCTAACGAACACCCGCACTACATTGGCTAATCCAATATTTCGCGCGCTCTACTGGAACATGCCGTTCCACGCAGAGCACCACCTCGCCACATCAGTACCCTTTCATGCGCTGAAACGAATGCACGCCGAGATGCGCCGCGATTTGGGTTGCATCGGATCTAGTTATTGGGCCGTGCACAAGCAAATCGTCGTGCACATGCTGCTGAACAGGCGCGCTAATACTTCTCCCCGGGTGTAGTCGTAGCCACGACGGGTTCTGTAAGAAGCATCGCGGCGATCTGCGCTGCAGCCGACGCGCCACTTGTGATCGACACGATCGACGTGGCAGCACCGCGGGCCGGTGAAGTACTCGTCGAGATCGCCGCCAGCGGTCTATGCCATACCGATCTGACCGCCATTGAAGGTAGCAATGCGAGTTGCGTCTATCCGGCGGTTCTTGGCCATGAAGGTGCCGGACGAGTAATTGAGATCGGTCCGGATGTGAGCGGCCTGCGAGTTGGCGACCACGTCATACCGCTGTATGGCGCAGAGTGCGGCATTTGCAAAATGTGCCTCAGCAAGCGCACGAACCTCTGCTGGTCAATCAAACCCACACGTGACCGTGGGCTGATGCCTGACAGCAGCACTCGCTTCACATGGAATGACGCGCCGCTTCATCATTTCATGGGAACGTCGACTTTTTCCCGCTACACAATTGTTCCTCAGATCGCATTGGCCAAGATTCGTGCGGATGCACCGCTGGACTGCGTTTGCCTTTTCGGATGCGGAGTGACAACCGGTGTCGGGGCCGCGCTGCGTGACGTTCGAGAAGGCGACAACGTCGTCGTCTTCGGCCTCGGCGGGGTAGGCATGAACGTGGTTCAGGGCGCACGCGTCGCCGGAGCAAAGTCGATTATTGGCGTCGATCTGAATCCCAACAGAGCGAATATCGCGCGCAAGCTTGGCACGACGCATTTCGTCGATGCGTCGGGTGGTATTCCAGCCGTCAACGACGCCGTCCGTGAGCTGACCGACGGAGGTGCCGATGTCGCGTTCGAGTGCACCGGGCGCGTGCCAGTGATGCGTCAGGCGCTTGATTGCTGCCACGTCGGTTGGGGCATCTGCGTCCTGCTCGGCGTTGAACCACGCGAAGCCGAAATGACCTTTGCACCTATTGCTGTGCGCTACGGCAAAACGATCAAGGGAAGTTACTTTGGCGGTGTACGCGGCCGCACTGAACTAGGGAATTTCATTGACCTGTACATGGATGGGAAGCTCGACATCGAAACGCTCATAACCCATCGTCTTCGTCCAGACGAAATCAACCGCGGTTTCGATATGATGATCTCCGGCGAATCGCTGCGCAGCGTCGTGATGTTCGAGAGAACGAATAGTTCTTAGTGACGCTCGCGCACGCAGGGAAGGGAGTGCGTTGTGAGTGCAGACAGCGACAATGAATCCAGCCGATTGCCGTTTGTCAATTTCAATCAATTGCGCTCGTTTTACGTCGTGGCACGGGAGATGAGCTTCACCAAAGCTGCCAAGGCACTGCACATTGGCCAGCCTACGCTAACCGTGCAGGTCCGCGCACTCGAAGAAAAGTATGGTGTCGAGCTTTTTGTGCGAACGCCGCGCGGGCTGAGACTCAGCGAAACTGGAAGTGCGCTTTTCGAAATCACCAAACAGGTATTTTTGTTTGGAGACCAGGCGGTCGACTTGTTGCGTGCTACGGGGGACAAAGTTGCCGGTCTATTGCGCGTCGGGACTGTTGGGCCATTTTTTGTGATGAAGCTCGTCCGGCAGTTTCAGGATCGATATCCGCTGGTCCATGTGAGCATTGATAGCGACAACTCTGAGGTAGTGATCAGGAAGATCCTTGACACCGTTACCGACGTCGCTATTACGGGGGATGTGATCGACGACCCGCGGCTGGTGTCCCATCGTCTGGGCACACATGAGGTGGTCGTGTTTGTGAACCGCAGCCATCCGTGGGCGCAATTAGCAACGATCAGGCTAAGTCAACTCGATGGCCAACGCATGATCATGCGCGAGCTGGGCTCCATGACACGCACCGCGTTTGAACGCGCTCTTGCAGCGCACGAAGTCAACGTCAACGTGGTGATGGAGGTCTCCCGCGAAGCAGTGCAAGAAGCGGTCGTCGAGAACCTCGGGATCGGCATCGTTTCTGAGGCCGAATTCCGGCCTCGTGAGGAGTTACGCGTCTTGCGAATTGCCGATCACCCCAGCTACACGCATTCTCATGTTGTGTGTCTACGCTCGAGGCGCAACTCAAAGCCGATCGCAGCGTTCGTGGACCTGGCTCAATCGGGTTTGCCTCTCTGATTCGGAAAGGCAACTTATGAAGCAGCTTGTCCCGCTGGCTATCGAACGAGTGTGCGGATCGGTTGTGTTCTGACTACTTGTACGGGCACCGATTCGCGATTAGCGAATCGGCGCCTGAGCCACTATTACTCACCACCGTTGTAGGTCTTGCTGTCTACGAACAGATCGTCTGTCGCGCCGACGCTGGCACAACCTGCCAGCAGAGACACCAAAACTGCGGCAATGATTGAAAGGACAGATTTGCTTTTCATACTTCCTCCAAGTTAATGCGATTCAATGAACTTCCGTTCGTGACTTGAACGGCCGATTGAGTCTCGATGAGACAGAAGCAATCGGCCAGGGCAGAATCACGCGAAAATGTGTAGAAGATTCGCCAAGCTAGGCTGGCTCAGCTAACGGCTCGCTAACACTGCTGCTGAGCTCGGCTGGCCGCGTCCTGCATCTGCGACATACGAAAACGCGAGCAGGTCGATAAAGCCACCAAGCGATAACGTGATCGACAGAGCAGTAATCACGATGACGAGTCGTATCCACGGCGCTTTGCGTTTGTATTCATTGTTCATTGAGCTCTCCATTGGGCCTGTTTGATCAGGCGACTGGATCGTGCGCTGAGCGGGACCGCAAGTCTGTGGATAAAGCCTCAAGAGATTTGAAGAAAGTTCGCAACGTCACTCGCTGATGGAGAATCGATGCGAGCGCCACATCTGCTCTAGCGCCGGTCCAGCACTACCGCGGCCGAGCGGCAGTTGCCGCTGCTGAAACAGCTCGACGATGCGCTCGATCACCTGAAAGAGGCGCATGTCCTCCATCTGGTACGCAAAGTACAAAGCTTGTGCGACGTGCGGATTTTTCCGTGACGATTTCGATGTCGGTGTGTAATTCCAGGTCCGGGAGTTCGATTTTCGCCATCGGCGAAGTGCTCCGAGGCGCTCGGTGTGCTTAAGGGCGCCGCGATGCGCAGTGTTTTGCGCATCGCTTAGAACTCACATCGCTTCGGCGGTACTGCAGCGCAACCATCGCTTACGGCATGCTGATCGTGCTCCACCAGCGGTCGACAGCTTCGTCATAGATGCCAAACGGTCGTTGACCGAAGCGTTGGCTGACCGGCACGGCGCGAGCTGCGGATGCCGGCTGGCACGCGGTGTCATCCACGCCGGCCGTACGCAGATCCAGGTAGTGGTTGCGAAAGCGATGCGTGGCCGCGCGCAGCGCGCGCGAGGCGCCTTCGCCGCAGGCTTCAAGCCGCACTCCACGCGGGCGCATCTGTGCAATTGCATCCTCCAGCCTATCGAGGTCATCGATGTACTGTCCGCCTAGGGCGTAGTGGTCAGCGAAGACCGCGACGCTGACAACCGGCACCTGCGCTGCAACAGCTGCTGTCGTGGCCAGCCACACTGTTGTGGTTGCGGCTACTAGCTGGATGGTGCGGCGAACATTCGAGTCGTTTCTCATCTCGTTCTCCCTCGACCATCCGCAAGCCACCCCATGTGGACGCAACGATGATCTAATGTGAGCGCATTGTTCGCGCCGGTTGCCAAACAACTCAAACGATGCTTTTTCATTGCAGGCATGAGCAGAACGAATGAATAAGAAAAGGGCACCCCGCCTGTCGCTCGATTTGCTGCGCGGATTTCGCGCAGCGGCGCGCCATCTGAGCTTCACTCGCGCGGCACAGGACCTGTTCGTAACGCAATCGGCGATCAGCCGCGAGATCAAGACCCTGGAAGAACAACTCGGTCAGCCGCTGTTTCGCCGAGTCAATCGCACTCTGCAACTGACACCAGCCGGTGTAGAGTTGTATCGACTTGCTGACTCGGCACTTGCGCAGTTGGACGCAGGGGTCGAGCGCATTGCAGGTGCCAGCAAGGTCGTGACGGTCACCACAACGACCGGGCTTGCATCATTGTGGCTGACACCTCGGTTGCTGCGATTCAACCGCGCACATCCGGGCATCGACGTGCGCGTGGTGGCGAGCAACGACAAACCCAATCTCGAGCGCGATCAGCTCGACATCGCCATACGCTTTGTCTTAGCCGACGGTGATGCTCCCAACAGTGAGCCTGTGTTTGACTGCAAGATCTATCCAGCCTGCTCGCCGGCGCTTGCAAGGGACAAACTGCATCCGATCAAGACTCCTGCTGACCTCGCGCATCACGTCAGACTCGACTATGAGAGCATGCGCGACGGGCGGCGTCTGTCTTTATGGGACTTCTGGTTCGAGAAGACGAAGATCGCGCACGTCAAGCCAACGAGCACGCTGCAATTTCCGCAATACGACCAGCTCGTGTCGGCAGCGATAGACGGCGGCGGTGTTGGGATCGCTGTCCTGCCGCACACTGCGCAACACCTGCACCAAAAGGCTTTTTGCATTCCATTCGGGATGGAGGCAGTGGCGCTACTCGGCGTCTTCTACATCATCCGCCGCTCCGACGTTGCTCAGCGCGAGGCCGTGGAGGTGTTCGTGGACTGGCTTCGAAGTGAAGTGAGAAGGGATGCCGAACATGCGCCGGTACAGGGCACCGCACGAGGCAAACGAAGCATGCGCAGCGGATAGCAGTCTGTTCACCTCGCGGCCTTTAGGCCAAAGAAAGTGAGAGGGGAATTTGGCGCTTGGGCGTCTGCCATCAAATTCCGGAACGATAGCTACGTATGATCGGCACACGATTGCGATGTCGGCTGATCTCGTCCGTCACGGGCGATCCGTCACGCCGGCGGCAGTCACTCTTATGGTGGACGTTGTTATCTGCACTTGTACCGATGATGGGACAACGGCGCATACTCATTCGCCGCAGCTCAACGGGTCGCCGACGACTGTAACGGCCGTAGTGCAGGCGATGATCGACGCGCTGTGCTGT